>CAZLRE010000134.1:0-5534 GCA_964561885.1 uncultured Planctomycetales bacterium
CAGCGGCGGTTCTGCGGCCTGTGTGGCAGCCGATGAAGTGGTCTGGTCGCTGGGTTCGGACACCGGAGGTTCCATCCGCCAGCCCGCGGCATTTTGCGGCATCGTCGGACTTAAGCCCACCTATGGCCGCGTTTCGCGTTACGGTCTGATCGCGTTTGCCTCGAGCCTGGATCAGATCGGTCCATTGACCAAGGACGTTCGTGATTGCGCATTACTTATGAATATTATTTCCGGATATGACCAAAGGGATTCAACCTCGGTCAATGTTCCGGTGCCTGATTACACGGCAGCGCTGGTGAAGGACGTCAAAGGCCTTCGCATCGGCATACCTAAGGAATGTTTTATCGAAGGTCTTAACCCCGAGGTCGAGCGTTCGGTGCGCACGGCGATCGAGGTCCTTAAAAAACAGGGAGCAACGGTCGTTGAGATGTCTTTGCCGCATACGAAGTACGCGGTTGCGACCTATTATATTTTGGCAACGGCTGAGGCGAGTTCCAATCTGGCGCGTTTCGACGGTGTGCGTCACGGATTGCGGGTCATGCCGTCATCGCTTCGCAAAGCGCCGATCGTGGATATGTTCGAAGAGAGCCGTTCCAAAGGCTTCGGCGCTGAGGCCAAACGCCGCATTATGCTTGGGACCTATTCGCTGTCATCCGGTTATTACGATGCGTATTACTTAAAAGGTCAGAAGGTCAGGACGCTTATTAAAAATGATTTTGACGAGGCGTTCAAAAATGCGGATGTGATCCTGACCCCGACCGCGCCCACGACCGCATTTAAGGTCGGGGAAAAAGTTTCCGATCCGTTGAGCATGTATCTTTCCGATATTTACACCATCCCGGCGAATCTGGCGGGAATTCCGGCGATGTCGATCCCGTGCGGCTTTGACTCGCTTGGATTACCCATCGGACTTCAGTTGATGGCCAAGCCGTTTGCCGAGGAAACGCTGTTGAGAACGGCGTATGCGTTCGAGCAAAATACCGAGTGGCATTTAAGAAAGCCAAGTATTTAACGAAAGGTGATTACACAGATTTGACGTAATTGCCAGCAATCGATTTCACAGATTAAAGTTAGGTTTATATCCGTGTAATCCGTCATGCTGATTAATAAGATCTGTGTAATCCATTGTTTTAAGGTTTTTAGTTAATTACTATGAAATTCGAGACCATCATCGGACTTGAAGTCCACCTGCAGTTAAAAACAGCGACCAAGATCTTCTGCGGCTGCGCGAACCAGTTCGGTTCCAAACCAAACACGAACACCTGCCCGGTCTGTCTGGGATTGCCGGGATCGCTCCCGGTCTTCAATGAACTGGCCCTGGAATATGCGATCCGTGTCGGGCTGGCGCTCAATTGCACGATCAACCATCACATCAAATTCGACCGCAAGAATTATTTTTATCCCGACCTTCCCAAGGGATATCAAATTTCCCAATATGACCAGCCGATCTGTTCCAAGGGATATCTTTTGGTCAATACCGGCGGGGCCGAGAAAAAGATCGGCATCACCCGCGCCCATCTTGAAGAGGATGCCGGTAAATTGATCCACGACACCGCGATCAACGCCAGTCTGGTTGATTATAACCGCACGGGAACGCCTTTGATCGAGATCGTCAGCGAACCCGACATGCGCTCGGCGCAAGAGGCTTACGATTATCTGACAACGCTTAAACTGACGCTGCAATATCTCAACGTATCGGATTGCGACATGGAAAAGGGAAGTTTGCGTTGCGATGCCAACGTTTCCATCCGTGAGTTCGGCGCGCCCAAATTCGGGACAAAGACCGAGCTTAAGAATATGAATTCGTTCAAGGCGGTCAAATCCGCGATCGAATATGAGGTCAACCGGCACACGCAGGTCATCCTTTCCGGCGGCAAGATCGTTCAGGAGACGATGCTGTGGAACGAGGAGAAGGGCATGACCGTTCCCATGCGCGGCAAAGAACAGGCGCATGATTACCGCTATTTTCCGGACCCGGATCTGGTGTCCTTTGTTGTCGAGAAAGAATTGATGGATGCTGTCAAATCCGCCATGCCGGAGTTGCCGAAGGAAAAATTGATCAGGTTCATTGATGCGTACAAACTTTCCGATTACGATGCGTCTGTCCTGATCCAGGATAAAAAGATCTCTGATTTCTTTGAAGCATGCATCAAATTGTCAGCCGACCCGAAGAAGGTCTGTAACTGGATCACAAGTGTTCTGTTAAAAGAGATCAATGACCGCAAGTTATCCATTGAAGAGATGCCGCTTACGCCGCAGAATTTGGTCGATCTTATCCGTAAAGTCGAGGACGGAGTGGTCAGTAATCTGGTCGGCAAAGACATTTTGAAGATTATGCTGGATACGGGAAAGAATGCCGGGGAGATCATCGCCGAGAAAGGTCTGGCGCAGGTGTCGGATGACGGCGCGCTTGAGAAAATGCTCGATGAGGTGTTTGCGAACCACGCGGATGTGGTGCAGCAGGTCAAGGACGGCAAACAAAGCGCGGTTGGTTTTCTTGTCGGTCAGGCGATGAAGCGGTCCCAGGGTAAAGCCAATCCGAAGAAATTAGGTGAGATGATCACCAGGAGGATATCCAATGTCTAGGAAGACTTTTGCGGTGATCGTTACGGTCATCGCGTTCTTTTCATTCACGAACTTTGCTCTGTCTGAGGCGGAAAAAAAGAAGGTCAGCGACCTGTATTCGCAGGTGGAATTGTTCAGTTATGTTTTAACGACCGTACGCTCCGAATATGTGGATGAGACCGACCCCAAAGACCTGATCTACGGCGCCTTGGACGGCATGCTGGCGTCCTTGGATCCGCACAGCCAGTTCTTGAAACCGGAAGATTATGATGAGCTTAAGACCGAGACGCAGGGTAAGTTCGGCGGGCTGGGTATCGAGATCACAACGCGCGACGGGCTTTTGACGATCATTACACCCATCGAGGATACACCGGCCTGGAAGGCGGGATTAAAGCCCGGGGATAAGATCGTCAAGATCGACAACGAGATCACGCGTGACATGACCTTGAGCCAGGCGGTCAAGAAAATGCGCGGTAATCCCGGCACCAAAGTGACGCTCACCATTCTCAGAGAAGACGAAATGCGCATCCACGAATACACGCTGACCCGCGAGATCATCCATATCCAGGATGTTAAGGACGTTCATCTTATTGACGGCCATATCGGTTATATCCGGCTGACGGAATTCCGGGAAGATTCATTTAAGGAATTTGAAAAAGCGCTCGCGGAGTTAAAGACCAAAGGCGCAGACAGTCTTATTCTTGATCTGCGCAATAATCCGGGCGGGTTGTTAAGTGTCGCGGTCAATGTCGCTGAGATCTTTCTGCCCGAGGGGGTCATGATCGTCTCCACCAAAGGCCGCCAGGAATCCCAGGATCTCGTCAATAAATCTAATAACAAAAATACGGATTATCTCTCCTGGCCGATCGCTGTTCTCATTAATGAGGGAAGCGCTTCAGGCAGTGAGATCGTTGCCGGCGCTTTGAAAGACGACAAGCGCGGGGTCATTGTTGGTGCCAAGTCATTCGGCAAAGGTTCCGTCCAGTCGGTCATTCCTCTTCCGGACGGATCAGGCCTGAGACTAACGACGGCCAAGTATTACACACCGTCCGGCGTCTCCATTCATAATGTCGGTATTGTACCGGATGTTGTTGTCGAGCGCCGTGACCCTCCGGAGACGAAAAAGTCCGAAGACAAAGACAAGACGGGTGATATCGAGAAAGTATTTGACGAGATCGATACCAAAAACGGGACGGAGAAAAAGGAAAACACATTGACGGATAAAGAGGCGGAACTGTTAGAGCGTGAGCGTAACGACAGTCAGCTTCAAGCGGCGTTGAGCGTTCTCAAGGGGATCAAGGTGTTCAAAGGTTTTACCCAAGCTGAGACTAAATAAATGACGGCCAGAAAGCGTAAACAGATCGATTTGCGCAATGTCATTATCGCCGCGCTTGTTTTGGTCGTAGGTGTCCAGACGTATTTTCTTTATCAAAGCAATGCGGGTTTCCGGGAATTTTTTGTGCGGGATTCCAAGTCTGCGCCTGCCCCGAAGAAGATCGTTAAGAAGAAAACCGCCCAAGCCCCGCGCGTTGATCTTACGGCCCCTTCGAAAGATCCTAAAGCGGCCGTTGCCCCGGTTGCGGCTGTTAAAACCCCTCGCAAAATGCCGCCGGTCAAGGCCCATGTCGCCATTGTTATCGATGACTGGGGATACAGCACGAAGAATTGCGAATATTTAAGAAGCATCAAGAGCCCTATTACGGTTGCTGTCCTTCCGGATCTGCCGCATTCGGATGATGTCATGCAGTGCGCGCACGAGGCAGGCCAGGAGATCATGCTGCACCTTCCTATGGAGGCGCATAACAATTCCGATGAGTATCCCGCGGATTATCTTTTGAAGACCAGTATGTCTCCGATCAAGATCGACCGTTTGCTTGATAATATTCTGGATAAAATGCCGTTGGTCGTCGGCGTCAATAATCACATGGGGTCCAAGGCGACCGAAGACAAAACGGTCATGACAACGGTCTTTAAGCAGCTCAAGCACCGCGGTCTTTTTTATATGGACAGCCGGGTGACATCCAAATCCATTTGCGCATCGTTAGCCAAACAAATGGGGCTTCCTTTTGCTTCAAGAGATGTCTTTCTCGATAATATCAATGAACGGGCTCCTATCCAAGAGGCGCTGGAGGAATTGGCGCGGATCGCGCTTAAGCACGGCAAGGCGCTGGCGATCGGTCATGACCGCTCGTTAACCCTCCAGGTCATCCAAGATAAAATCCCCTGGTTCCGTGAACAAGGCATTGAATTGGTCACGGTCAAAGAGTACATCAAGATCAAATGAACGTTCTAGGCATTGAAACTTCCTGCGATGAGACCGGAGCATCCATAGTTCAGGACGGATGTTACGTTGTTTCCAACGTGGTCGCAACGAGCCTTAAAGATCATCAGAAGTACGGCGGCATTATTCCTGAGATCGCTTCCCGACGGCAGCTGGAATTGATCCAGCTGGTGGTCGCGGATGCCTGCGCCAAGGCGAAGATCGGTCTTTCGGATGTTGATCTGATCGCGGTCACGCGCAAACCCGGTTTGATCGGTTCGCTGTTGGTAGGGATCTCTTTCGCGCGGGCGTTGCAGTATTCGCTTAAAAAACCTTTGGTTGAGGTCGATCATATCAAGGCCCACATTTATGCCAATTTTTTGCGCATGACCAAAGAGTTCAAAGACCCGCTGCCGAAGCTTCCGGCTGTCGGGCTGGTCGTCTCCGGCGGGCATTCCAGTCTTTATGATGTGCGTGATTTTGACCGATTTGATCTCATCGGCCAGACCCGTGATGACGCGGTCGGTGAAGCCTTCGACAAAGTTGCTCGCATCCTGGATTTGGGTTATCCTGGCGGACCGGTCATCGACCGTCTGGCAAAGACGGGAGTCAATGACGAGCTGCGATTTCCGAAAGCGGCCATGCCGGGCACATATGATTTTAGTTTCAGCGGGGTGAAAACGTCCGTCTTGTATTATCAACGCGATCA
>CAZLRE010000135.1:0-5510 GCA_964561885.1 uncultured Planctomycetales bacterium
GTCCCTTTGGGCCAGAGTCGACTTTGTTGTAATCCAAATTCACTGTATGTTTGATGATGCTCGCTAATCACACCATTTGATTTTCTAATATCGCCAGTCTGAATAAATGGATATGGTCCATCATATAATTTTTTCTCATCACGAGGCCTATGTTTTGATTTACCTCGATTTAATTCACCAATTTGAGGCATCGTTCCCCACACCCATCCTTCTGGCAAATTAGGAAGACTTTTCGTAGTAATATCTTTAGGGTCTTTATACGCATCTCGGCCCGCCCAATTCTTGCGTCGCTCTATGAGGATGCGCTTAAGAAGTTCTTCACCGGTTTCGTAGGATCGTTTTTCTTTTTTGGCTAACTCGGCTTCGGTGGGGACGAGTTTGCCTTCGCAGGCGGATTTGAGGACGGCGGCGCGGTAGCGTTTGAGGTTGGCTTGCACGCGTTTGAGCGCGGAGACGCCCGCCTCCAGCCGCGTAAATTGCTTTTCAATTTCTGAGACAATTATTTGTTGTTCATAGAACGAAGGGATTGGCAACTCCACAACTTCTGCATTGTTTATTGTAACTTGTGGCTGGGCTGATCCTGTGACCATCTTCGATCGATCAACAGACTGAAGACCATAAAATAAAAATCTTTTATTAACAACAGCATCATCCTTCACTTCCAACACAAGTGAATTATTCGTAATAAAACACTTTGGTGGCGAGAGATTAATTTTTCCACTATATGCCCCCCGACATGAAATCAAAACCTGCTCTTTCTCATAAAGATAACTATCATGATACCCGATAACTCCATTTGCGCCAAAAACAGGATACCCACTTTCAACAAAACTCTTCGTTGGAAGATTTTTCCCATATCGAATAGTAGCAATATCGCGAAGTTTCATTCTTTTCCAAATAGACTGCCTATCAACTTGAATAAGATGCGTTCTCATGCCGCAAGAACCTCATTGAGCTCATCCAACAACTTTGGCAATTGCTCTCCGAAAACTTGATGCGCGCGGCCCAAGCCTCCCCGCTGAACAAACGGTGCATATTCAAAATCATCCGGCTCAATACTTAACGATGTGGCAATATGATCGCGGATCAGATTCAGCCACGCGAGCTGATCAGGAGTAAAATTGATTCCGATTTTGGCTTTGGTCATGAGCCATTCGTTAAAGCGTTCGTTAACGGATTCAGCAAAGGGTTTCAAGACGGGCTGCTGTTCGAGAGCAAAACGAATAATAGCAACCAAGTCCGCAAAGCGTCCGGGTTGAGAGCGGCCTTTGACCTTTTCAGGCTTGGTCATGGCAAAGGCGTTCCACAGACCATCTTCTGTCCACGCCGCGTGATTCTCGCGGAGTTTTTTCTCCAGGTCTTTGAGCATTTTCTCAGTCAGCCGTTGTTTGTAGGGACGGCTGTATAAGATCTGCAAGGCAGTGATCTCGGCGCGGTGTTCTTCGATGTATTCCTGGAATGATTTTAAAAGACTCTGCGCTCTAACTTTGGCCGCGGCATCAAAACCCTGACTAACAACATTATCAATGGTTGTCACATCAATGGTTTGCTCAGCCTCCTGCTTTGCCTTGGCCAACGCTTCTCGCAGGGCCGGATCATCAAACGGAACACAGGCCTCATGCACCAGTTTCTTGCGGGCGATTTCGATCTTCTCGGACGTCACATCTTCGGGTTTGGCATCGGGATCGCCGGTTGCTTCCTGGGCAATGACATCCGGATCAATGGCTTTAAGTAATTGCGATGAAAGTTCCGCCAGCGACTTGCCGCCGGCTATATTCTTGAGCGTTTGGGCTTCCTCGCGGGTAATTTCCCTGTCCAGCCTGGCCAAGCGTCCGGCTAATGAGGACAGAGTGTCTTCATCGCGTTTGCCAAGCGTGACACCCAGAAGCAATTGATCAAAGGCCACCGTGCGTTTTCGCTCGAGCGGACGCGAATCGGTTTTATCACTCTCACAAACACCGACGGCATCCACAATCATAAATTGTGTTTTGGCGCGGGCATCTTCCCCGCTTACGGCTTGCAGATCGGTAGGAGTCAATACACGCGTACCGCGTCCTTTCATCTGTTCGAAATAAACCCGGCTGCGCACATCGCGCAAGAACAAGAGACATTCAAGCGGTTTGATGTCGGTACCGGTTGCGATCATATCGACCGTCACCGCAATGCGCAGCTGCGGTGAGGTGCGGAATTGCTGAATGAGCTGCTCAGAGCTGGCGGCTCGGCCGGTCTCTGGATTGACGGATTGATAGGTGATCTTTTTGGCAAAGTCATTGCCTTTTCCAAACACTTCCCGGCAGATGTGAACAACGTCTTCGGCATGGGAATCGTCTTTGCAAAAAATGAGTGTCTTGGGAACCATGGTGCGGCCGGGAAAGAGTTCTGTAAACAACGCTTCTTTAAAGGCCGTTAATACGGTGCGAATTTGCGACGGGACAACGACAGAGCGATCAAGATCATTTGCGGTGTAAGCCATGTCTTCATCCTGCTGGGTCCAACGCTTGGCGCGGGTTTCTTTGTTGCGCTTGTCCACATAGAAACCTTTTTCAACCTTGCCGCCTTTTTGCGTCACATCTGTCTTGATCCGATACACTTCATAGCCCACGTTGACTCCGTCCGCCACAGCCCGCTCATGATTGTATTCCATGACAAGATTCTGATTAAAGAACCCGATGGTTTGCTTGGATGGCGTGGCGGTGAGACCAATTAGATGCGCGTCAAAATATTCCAGTACCTGGCGCCAGAGGCCGTAGATAGAACGGTGACATTCGTCGGTCACGATAAAATCAAAGGTCTCAATGGGAATACTCGGATTGTAAGCCACGTCTTTGGGGCGGTCGTCCGCCCCGCTGATTTCATAAGTTGAAATCTCATCGGCATCTTCAGGTAATTCCTCCCCCTTTAACATCGAGTACAAACGCTGGATGGTGCAGATGGTAACGCGAGAAACCCCGTCTAATTGATTCGAGGTTAAATGCTGAACGTTATACAGCTCGGTAAACTTGCGGCCGGTGTCGGGTGTGACGAATTGGTCGAACTCGCCTTTGGCCTGACGGCCCAAATTCGCGCGATCAACCAAAAAGAGCACCCTTTTGGCTCCGGAGTTTCTGATCAGACGATAGGTAAAGGCACAGGCGGTGTAGGTTTTGCCGGAACCGGTGGCCATTTGGATCAGCGCGCGCGGATGATCAGCGACAAAGGATTGTTCCAGTTTGGTGATGGCCTCTATTTGACAATCGCGCATGCCTTTGGTGGCAAGCGGATGCATCGACGGCATGGTTTTCAGACGGGCCCGCAATGTTGTTTGTTCTTCCAGCCAGACAGCCAGGGTTTCCGGCCGGTGAAATGTAAACAAACGCCTTGATCGCGCATCAGGATCACGCTCATCACGAAAAAATGTTTCCACTCCAGTTGATTCGTAATAAAACGGAAGCTTACCGGAAACATTTAGAAAATCCGGAAGACTTTCCCCGTAATGGGCTGATTGTTCGGCAACGGTTGAAAGCGTCGTCCCCTCTTTCTTGGCCTCGATCACACCTATCGGCTGACGATCGACAATCAAAAGATAGTCGCAACGGCCTTCTTTGAGCGGAACCTCTCGAAGCGCAATCCCGCGTGCGGCGGAAGGATTGTATTTTGTATAATCCTGAACCGACCAACCACAGGCGATCAGCTGAGCATCAATATTCTTACGGGCTTCTTGTTCCGGGGGCATTGAACTTTCCTAATCAATAAAAAAACCCAGGCATTCTTTGCCCGGGTTGGTGATTAACACACACTGATTATGGTTAATTGAAATACTCTTTGGGTCGGCACGATGCGTATCCTTAATGTTCTTATGCTTTTAGAATGCGATATTCTAACATCGACGTGGCGTTTGAGCAAGGGAGTACGCGTGAAGTAGCGAGGGTACACCTAGCTATTGAAAATCGTGTCGGTACACATAGCCCGTTCTGGCACGAGGTACACCTTGCGCCGCAACTGGCTCCCAAAAAAGACGGGGCTTTTCATGGTTGACAATCTTTGATCATAAAATCCAAGCCGAGCATTGACCCCTCGCCTAACCGCTCGTCCATTTCTGCGAAATGGACTTCGCAGGCTTCGGGGTTAATTCGCCCTTCGAGGACTCCGCGGTTCGCTATCGCTCCCCGCACGCAGACATCATTTCAATAAATCCAGGATCTCTTGCTCGCCTTCCAAACCCTTAATGATTTTCTTTTGCCATCCCGCTGGAGCAGATTGAAAGACCCTACTGATAGTTTGAGATTCACCCTTTCTCATAAGACCTCGCAAAACACTCAGGGCGATATTCTTGTCTTTTTGGGCCTTATCCTCTTTGGTTCTGCGTTGAGCAATGATTAATTTATGTAACGCATAATTGGCCGGGTGCGGAAGTTTTAAAGTAATACCTTCCATGGCCACGGTAATCACAGTCGATGCCAAGAAGTTAAGCAACGGCAGCGGCGTTGCGTTGATTCCCCATTGCGGCAATTCAATGGGCTTGACCGTTCTCCTGCTTTTCTCTTGAACAAGAAATTCCAGAATCAAATCAGGATGGTCGAGCTGAATATAGCCTTGAGCGCCTTTAAAGCTCACAATAAAACCAAGGTCTTTAAAAAGCTCTGCCAAATTTGATCTTGCTTTAAGCCGCGCAGGATGGGGAACCAAAAAATCAAGGTCTCTGGTCTTGATAGTTCCGTGATCAATGTAGGGAGTACCTGAAAAATACTCCGTATAAAAGTAGGTACACCAGCTGCCAACAAGGATCAAGTCGCCTAAAACCCCCTCCTTTTGCAGCCGGCTTAAAACCTCCAAACACAACTTATACTGCTTCTTTTCCACGCAATGCACTCCTTAAAAACCGCACCTGTTTTTTGACTTGCGATAATAACTTGCGGTATTTGGCACGGTTCACTTTAGCATCCGCATACAGCTTCTTTTCATCCGCAGACACTTGGCCTTTGTAGATGAATTTAACCTTGGGACCCACCCGTTTAGCAACGTAATGATATTCTCGGTTCCCTATTTTCTTGACCGACAAAGAACCTTGCGGAAGCTTTTTTAAAAGCCGGGTATACTCTTTCTGCATACGCAATGAATTCTTAAGCTCCTCAGCCAAGGCTCCTTTGATGACTCCGCGCATTGCCCCCTCCTTTTACCTAACATTACTTAATAAAGTATATATTGTTAGGTAACAAATATCAAGCGGCATTTTACCTAACAAAGGACGTCATTGTTAATATTGTTAGGTATCCTCACCCATGACCAATGTCTCTAAAGCTACATTTCACTTGATTGGGAAAAACTGTAGTGCTGATCTCCCCCCACGATCACATGATCCAGCACGTTCACACCCAGGATGCGGCCGGAATCCATGAGCTTTTGGGTGAACGCTCGGTCTTCCGCACTCGGGGTGATGTTGCCGGATGGATGGTTATGCGCGCAGATGATGGCAACTGCGAAATGTTCAAGTGCGCTGTGGAAGATTTCTCTGATAATAGGCGAGGCATGAT
>CAZLRE010000136.1:0-5498 GCA_964561885.1 uncultured Planctomycetales bacterium
ATTATTACTCTCTTCGGGCGAAGTATCCAAAAACCGCGATCTATGATGTCCTCAAAAGGTTCGGCTATCAAACAGGGGTTTTCTCCGCCCAGAATGAACAATGGTGCGGCATGGTGAATGCTTTTAATATGTCCTCTTTGGATATTTTCTACAGGGCAGATCTTTTCAGCGAAAAACATCATTATGTTGTCAGCGAAGACTCTGGATTCGCCAATTTTGTTAATAAATTCAAATTGGTTGGAAAGCTTGATGATGCATTGATCATTGACCAAACCATCAATTGGATCTCAAACGTTACATCTCAAAAGTTCTTTGTTGCGGTCAATTTACAAAGAACTCATTTCCCATACACTTGGCCGCCCTCATTTAAACCGCCTTTTCCCCATGGCGATGTGCAAAAGTGGTCATACCCTAGAGACCAGCTGATAAATATGTACGGCAGGTATTCCAACGCACTGCGTTATATAGACGACCAGATCGGAAAGCTGTTCCGCTTTCTCAAAGAGCAAGATCTCTACGAACAAAGCCTGATCATTGTTACCGGAGATCATGGGGAGGCTTTTCACGAACATGGTCTGACCTGTCACGGTAACACCCTATTTAATGAATCTGTTGAAACGACTCTGGTCATTAAACCGCCCCGCGGGCGACAGCCGCTGCATGTTCAGAAAACCCCGGAACTAATAGATATCGGTCCAAGCATACTGGACATTCTTGACCTACCACCTTACCCTTCATTCCAGGGAAGAAGCCTTTTTCGCCCTGCCCCTGCGCAGCATCCCATTTTCATAACGGTCAATTCACCCATAGCCAAGCAGGATGCGGTCATTCTGGGTGATTGGAAGATGATCAGGGATTATCGAAGCGGCCAATTGGTGCTCTTTAATCTGAAACGTGACCCCTTTGAAAGAATGAATCTGACAGCAATTCATCCTTCAGAAGCCACCGAACTCCATTACCTGCTGACTGAATGGAAAAAAGAACAATTGAGATATTACGCTGATGCATCGAAGCATATCCGATACTTTCCGCCAAAATTCTCGATCGACGAATGAAATATCCCTTCGCTCCCTATACCAAGATCAAACTCACAACCAAACCATGAGAAAAACACCATTAATAACAGCTCTCTGTCTTGTCATAGGCTCTACATTACTGACGTTGATAGGCGCGGAAGTATTTATACGCTGTTATGGGAAATACACCGCCGATGGAGACTTTATCGTCAACGGCATCAAATGTTATCCTTACCAGGTCTCGCTTGAAACCATCGGATCAAGGCTGGACTACCAGTTCTTCACAAAAAAAGGGCACTTTCGTTACGACCCGCTGCTCGGCTGGACAGCCCAGGAAAGTTTCTCCGGCCACGTTTACTCATACAATTCTTTCGGCATCAGGACACAACGCTCAGATGATGCCGTTTCCCAAGAAGCCCAGCCTGATTCTTTGCGTATCGCTCTTTTTGGGGATTCATTCACCCATGCCGAGGAGGTTACTTTTGAAAATACCTGGGGTCATTTACTTGAAGAACGACTTAAACGGTCCGGCATTAAGGCAGAAGTCCTTAATTTCGGTTTTAGCGCCTATGGGACTGACCAAGCCTACCTAAGATGGAAACGGGACGGTAAACAATTTCACCCGCAAATTGTCATTCTGGGGCTGCAATTAGAGAACATCAAGCGCAACGGCAATCTGATCAGGCCTTTGTATCTTCCGGAGAGATTGCCGCGTTCTAAGCCGCGATTCATCTCGGAAAATGGGGCATTGAGACTTATCAACACGCCCGCTGCGCACCCGAGAGATGTACCGGATATCATTAAGAATTTCAAGGACTGGGAATATGCACCATTCGAAGAATGGCATGACCCCGCCGATTACATCGAGTACTTCTGGCTGAAAAGCCGGCTGATCGGTTTTATCTATTCCTGGTATCAAAACGAATTCGGCAGAAAGAAATCCCGGGATGATCGATTGATCAACCTGACATTTGATATTATCCTGAAATTCAAAAGCGAGGTCGAGTCCAGCGGAAGTAAATTCTATGTCCTGTTCATACCTATCCGGCATGAACTTGTTCCGATGATGTCCGGCCGGAGTACACATAAACTGTCTTTGCTAGGATCGCTTAAGGATGCAGGGGTTGAGATCATCAATCCAAGCCCGGCTTTGATAGACGAATTACGTAAAAGTTCTTTAAAGAAACTCATTCCTTATCACTATAGTCCACGGGCGAATCAGATTCTCGCCCAGAGCGTTCACGATCATATCACCAAAGCGCGATGAACCACCGCGAACGGCTTTAATGTCTTTGCCTTGCCGTGCGGATTGAACTTTTTGAGCTGTAAACCATATGGAGTGAACACTTTCGTTCTCTATGAAAGGTTAAATTTCTGATAAATGATCTTATATTACGATGATAGTGTCATTAAGATTTCTAGTAATTGCAGCTGGTAATAAACCTCTTGACCCTGCTGTATTCATATCGTAAATTACTTCCGCATATTAAGCGATTGTTGCTATTTTAATAATTAAACCCATGCCGTTAATGATCGCCTCTCAAACATGACCCCAAAACAAAGATCCTTGCCATTGTTTTTCTTCCTAATTATTTTCGTACTTACCGGCTGTCGGGGACATGCCCGCAATCCGCTCAACCAGCAAGCCGAACTTCCAGCGGTCAAGATCGGATTCTTCGACGGAGGCAGAACAAACGTTTTCTATCGTACTTATTTCAACAACTATTTTGATAAAGAAAACGTCAACGTGGCCCTGTACACGACCGACCTGCGCGGCAAAGAAATCGTCGAAGTTCCTCGGGAGGATGAAGATTATGTGGAACGCCAGGAAGAATCCCTGAATTTCGGTAAAATGCGCGGCACCGAGATCGTCGATCTTATAGACAAAGGTGAATTCCATGGAGGCACCATCGGAGAAAGCTCATTTATTGAAAAGATCGATCAAGACCACCCATTGATCGCGGTCGCAATGCTGGGTTATGACCGGACCCCTGGCAAAGGCTTCCTTTACCACCAAGGAGAAGTCCACAGTTCCCCGGCCAACCTTAAGGGTAAGGTTTATATCGCTCGCAGGGCCGGACCCGGAGATTTTATCTATGTCATGGAATACTTCCGGAGTCTGAACATTACGGCGCAAGACGTCAATGTTATGGAAGATTACGATCCAGTTAATATAAATCAATGGATCGCCCAAAGACGAAAGGCTGATAAAGTCAATTTGATCCCCCAGGTCGATGAAGACTATTGCAAGGACTGGCTGTTGGACAAAACCATTGATGGGGGTCTTTTTCATCTGACCGCCATTCGAAAAATATTGAAGCAACATCCGTATATTCAGGTGCGACCGATGGATTGGATGAACTCCGCAGTGTCGCAATCTGTCCTGGTCTTCAACCGCGACTTTATCCGAGACCATCCCGAGAAGGTTCAAAAGATCGTCACCGCCTATGTCAAAAGGGTCCGGGATGAACAAAATCTGGATCATTTCGAGAAAGACCGTTCGTGGCGCAAACGCCATATGATGAAAGGCCGCTTTAAGGGGATGTCGATCCCTCAATACGATTATCCCCCATTAATAAGGATCGAACTGCTCGACGAAATGCAGGATCTTCTTGTTAAATACCAATTTATCCGGAAGAAGGCAGACCTTAGTCCATTTATCGACAACAGCTTTGTCGAGAAGGCGTATCAAGAAATTGAAGGAAAAATAAAATGATACTAATCAAAACGCATTTATGTGGCCCCAAATCCTCTTTTGAAAGAAAGGACGTGAATCGTGCGTAAACCAATCCGAAATTCCCTGAATATTGCCAAATTTATTATTGTCTTTGCCGTTACCTTTTTAAATTTTTGTGCTTTAGCACAAGGCAATGAGTTGAAAAATGCCGTCATTGTCGGTTGGGACGGGACCCAGCTCGCTCACCTTAAAGAACTGCTGGACACAAACCAACTTCCCAACCTCGCACAGATCATCAATGAAGGATCTTTTGTCGAAATCACAGCATCAACAAGTCATACGGAAACAAAACCCGGCTGGACGGAAGTACTCACGGGCTACAACGCCTCCAACCTGGGGATCAAAAGCAATATCAAATACCAGCCTATCCCCAAATCATTTACTATCTTTGAACGCTTCAAAGGACATTTCGGCAAGGACGCCATCAAAACCATTTTTATCGGAGGAAAAGAAAACAATATCGGCTATCGCGGATTGCATGAGATCTGCGCTAACTGCATAACCAGGCTCGACAACCGTGAAAAGTCCTATTACTGGGACAAAAAACTCATCAAAACAGAAAAAACTCGGGACGGAACCCCCCCCCGCTGGGTTGAACGAAAAGGAGAGCCCTACTATTACACGCAATGGTCCCTGGATTATCACAAGACCGGTCTTGGGCCAGCCGAGAATGTCGGCAAAGAGGTTATGAATTCCCTGGAACTCTTTGGGCATGACAAATTCCTGGCCTTTTTCCACTTTGAGGATCCCGACGAAATGGGACATGTGTACGGCGAAAACTCCAAAGAATATGATGAAGGTCTCAAGAAAGCCGATGAATGGTTGGGGTCGATTATCAGCAAATTAAAAGAGCTCGGGATCTATGAGCAGACACTTTTAGTCATCACCTCCGATCACGGCATGGATGAAGACAAAAAAAGCCATCAAAAAGCACCTTATACATTTCTTGCGATCAACAACAACTATAAGCTGAAACCATCAGGCGACCGTAAAGACGTCACACCTACGATCTATACCGCATTCGGTATTGATCCTGCATCGTTCACGCCTGCGCTTGATGGTAACTCGTTGTTATCAAAATAATATCGGCTTTGCTGTGATGACACTGATCAAACTCGTTTTATAATCTCAACCCACCAGGGAGAGGAAAATGTCCTTCAAAAAGCATCAATTTTTTATTTTCTTATTGATCGTCCTTTCCTTACTGAAGACTACAAATATTTACGCGACAAACCCTCCCAAAAACGATAACTATGCTGATTACAACTTAATTCTAATAAGCCTGGGCAATGTCGGAACAAAATACATGAGCCTTTATGGGTATCATCGTAAAACCACCCCTTTTCTGGATGAATGGGCCAAGGATGCGATCATTTTCAATGACACTTTTGTTCCGGCTTCGTGGACTTTGCCGGTGGCGACGTCTCTTTTCACTTCACTACAACCTTACAGTCATAAAGTCTACCATCGACGTCACAACAACATTCTTAACACGCACATCACAACTTTTCCGGAAATATTAAGAAAAGCGGGATATACCACCGCTGCGTTTACCGGGGGCTTGGATTACGCCCCAAAATTCGGGCATATGCGCGGATTTGCCGGTCCTTCAAACCGCATGTTTTCAGGTTTTGGCTTAACATTTAATCAGTCTCTTGCCTGGCTGAAAGAGAACAAAGACAAGAAATTCTTTCTATTCGTTCATGGCTACGATTCTCATTGCCCTTTCAATCCTCCCCCCCCTT
>CAZLRE010000137.1:0-4830 GCA_964561885.1 uncultured Planctomycetales bacterium
ACAGCTGGCCTGCGTCATGCCGACGGGAAGCATCGGATTTTCCCAATGATGATATTTGTGCCATCCGTACTTCTTTTCCCACTCTTCCTGCTGTTTTTTATTGCGTGGTGTATGAACCGAACCGATAAAATCGGTCGCGCGGCCGCGGCCCAAGTGGCACGTGGTGCACGCGAACTGATCCAGCGGATGCGGCGAATTCTTGTCCATAAACAATTCAAGGTTCGGGTGCGTGCGCAAAGGCTGCGGAGCATCTTTGAAATCGGGATTATCAATACCCAAATGACAGGTGATGCAGCGGTCAACCTTGGGAACACGCATGATGTTCACATCATCGGTGATATCCTTGAGAACGATCTGTTTAATGCGGTAATCGGAATTGGCAAGTTCAATGACGGGTAAATTACGAACCATACCGGCAATGCGGTTAGCCGGGCTCATGAACTGGGGATCCATACGATCGATCTTCTTTTTTAAGATCTCGCTCTTTTTCTCGATCTTATCAACCTGTTTCTCCAGGTCCCTGGCGTCCTGCTCGATCGATTTGATCTTCGCGGTTTCTGCCGCAACCACGGCCGCTTTCTCTTCGATCTGAACACGCAGGCGTTCGATCTTGACGGACAATTGGTCGATGCGTTCCTTCAGTTTCGGGGCCTTCGGTTTATTATGCGCCCGGGCCTCTTCAAAATCGTATTTGACGGTGTCGTACTCGGCCTTGGCGAACTGCGACTGCTGAGTGAGGATCTTTATCGTGGCATTTAAAGCCGTAATATGACGGTTGAGCGTTTCGATCTCACCGGCTCTGGCCTTTAATTTTTCCTGGGCAGCGCTTTTCTCTTTTAATAAATTCTGGTAATCCTGATTCTTGGCCAGATCATTGCTCTCCAAATCATATTTGACCTTGGCTTTTTCGATCTCGAGTTTGCGGTATTCTTCCTGATAGACCTTCCATTCCTTGGAATAATCCTTGGCAAATATCGCCAAAAGCGCGATCAATAGCGTAAGCGCGGCGAACGCGAAGAGCTTATGAAGCTTCTGCAAATCGTAATGGGATTCAGGAGGTTTTTGGGGTGTCGGAGGCATACACTAAATATTGAAAAAGAATTCCGGTATAGCAACGATATATTTGATATTAAAAGCCCATCGCAATCCCATTTTGATCGGAAGGCTCAGAGCCAAAAGGACCAGGACAATAAAAATGCTGTAGCGCACAGGACCTAACCTTTGATAAACATCTTTGAATATGGTTTTGGCCATCACAAGCGGTAAAAGCCCAAAATAAATACCAAGAACAATGAACCCTGCCGCTTCGCGCAAAAAGATGTTCTGCGGCAAACCCTGTCCCAAGATTTTCATATAGATGATCTCGGATAAATTCACGTTATTCAAGACAGCCAGCTTGTGGGGATCCCAATATTCAAAGGGTCCGAAGAAATTCCAGTTCGGTCCACGCAGGAACGTTCCGGTTGAAATGAGAAAAATCCACAAACACAGCCAGCAGAACAGAAAAATGCTAATCGCCATCTTGCGGTCATTAAATGTGTAATAACCGGCCCCCTTGCGATTATTGTCAATATAGGGAATGCACATGAGCCCCAAAAGGATCACGGTCGGGAACACAACACCGGCGATCCAGGGATCAAAATACACCAGCATCTCCTGCAATCCCAGGAAATACCACGGCGCTTTCGACGGATTCGGAGAAACGGTCGGATTGGCAGGTTCTTCCAATGGGGCCGGAAGAACGATCGCCCAGACCAATAGCAACGCAGCAGCGCAGACAAGACAGATAAATTCAATGTACACCAGATCCGGCCAAACCAGCACCTTTTCCCGGCTGTCGGCATATTCATTCGGCTTCTCACCTTTAGCAATGCGTTCGTCATTTTCCTTGGCCTGGGACATCGCAAGCCATAAGAAAAATGCCACCAAAAACAAAAGTGCCACGATCGGCACATTGTCCGCTTTACTGACGATCAAACGGAAATTCTGATCCATCATGCCGAACACAAAAAACAGGAACATAACGGAGAAAAGGACTTTGCCTCCCTGTTTGGTCCACAGCCGGTCAAGCCTTAGGAATTTATTGATCCTCTCCAACGGCTTGATGGGAGGAAACACAATGAGGAACCCTAGGATCACAAGATTAAAAAGGATCTTGGGATCGGAGATCGTATTGATGAATTGTTTGATAGCTTCCATAATATTTACGGTGGGCTTATGAAGGCCGGAATTACGTCGGCCCGGAAATGCCTCCATCCTTACGTACACGCCAGAAATGAACGATCATGAAGATCATAATGACAAAAGGCAGCCCGATGCAATGCAGAACGTAAAAACGCAAAAGCGCTGATTCACCGACGAACCGTCCGGCCAGCATAGCAAAACGCGCATCCGAGACAGGCGTGATGAAATTCACATCCCCGATCGCCAAAAAACTTGAGCCCGGGCCTGCTGTTCCCAAAAACGGCGTTGCACCGGCCATGTTGGAGCCGACCGTGATGGCCCAAATGGCCAGCTGATCCCACGGAAGCAGATATCCTGTGAAACTCAACAGCATGGTCAAAACCAGAAGAATTACACCGATCACCCAGTTAAATTCCCGCGGGGGTTTATAGGACCCGGTCATGAACACGCGGAACATGTGAAGCCAAACCGTGATGACCATCAAATGCGCGCCCCAGCGGTGGATCTCGCGCATGATCCCGAGCGGGACCTGCTGGCCGAGATCGGTGATATCGCCGTAGGCATATTCAACCGTCGGGCGGTAATAGAACATCAAAAGGATGCCCGTGACTGTGAGGACCAGGAACACAAAAAATGAAAGACCGCCCATGCACCAGGTGTATTTGACTTTGACCGCGTGTTTGGGAAGACGCACCGGATGAAGATGCAGAAAGACGCTGTTGAGCATGATCATCATCCGCTGACGGTGGGACGTAATCGGGACTCCGGTGCGGAAGATGGAACGATAGAATTGCGTGTTCTTGAATTTATCGAGTAACGAAGGTTTGTCGGACTTATTATGACTCATCAATAGCTCTCCACAATACTAGACAACGATAAAGGAATCCGGGTCTTTCCACTCGCCCTTTTCCTCTTGGAATTTCTTTGTTTTATCCACGACGATCTCGCCGTCATCGGACAGTGTGATGCGAAAACGTTCCAAAGGACGCGGCGCTGGGCCTTCGAAATTGACGCCGGTCTTATAAAATCCGCTGCCGTGGCACGGACATTTAAATTTAGCTTCGCTCGCGCTCCAGATAGGCGTGCATCCCAAATGAGTGCATTCGGTCGAAAGCGCGTAGATCATCTCATCGCTTCGCACGATCCAAACACCATGCTGGTCCTTAAAACGCTCGGAGACCTGACCAACCTCATAATCATCAGGCGTTCCGGCCCGGAACGTTTGCACCGGCTCAAAAAGTACATTGGGGAAAAGATACCTTAAAACAAGGGTGCCGTAACCTGCCACCACGGCCGCAAACGCCGACCAGCCCACCACAAACCACTTGATGAATGAGCGGCGGTCAACATGTTCTGATGAGTTTTGTGAGGGATTTGCCGCTTTTGGATCAGCAGCGGAGTTTAAATTTTTATTCGGTTCCATAAACACTGTCTTACGAAGATTTTCTAAATTCGGCAAGCGCTTCAAAAGCCGCGCTGCGCACATTCATATTCTGATCGGTTGCTGATATTTTCTCTAAACGTTCGGCGATCTTTTTGTTCTTCAAATTTGATGATGAACGGATAGCCGTGAGCATCACATGCGCCTGCTCTTCATTGTCCACTTCAGGAAACTTGGCCAAGTACTCCCTATCAAGCAGCTTCAGCAAAAGATCAACCGCAATGGCATCACCGTTTTTTGCCAGCGCCACAGCAGCTTCCCACTGCACATTAGGCTCGACATCATTCAAAAGCGGTTTGATGGAAGACAGCGCTTTGGCGTTACCAATATTGCCCAGCGCCATTACCGTCACTAGCCTTAATCGCGGGTCGTCGGATTTTAAATGCGTCAGCAAAATATCCGTCGCCTGATCGGCCTTAAGTATACCAAGAGCATAAACAAATGCACCAAGATTTTCATCTTTTTCGTTGGTCCCGGCCTTTATGAGCGTCGGAATAAAATCCGGATTGCCGCTCTTGGCCATGGCAAGCGCCAGATATTGACGGACGCGGCTGTCATCACCGACGGACTTATCAAAGACCCTGACCAATTCTGTCGCGAATTTTGCATCCTGGGGAACGAGCTTAGGGTTCGCCAATATCTTGGAAAGCTCAAAAGCGGATTGCCAGCGTTTGGTCAACCCTCCCACCTTCACGTCGTTCAAATAATCGTAAACTGTCCGGTTCTCCATCGTCAGGATCCGCACCGACGCATACAACAAGACGCTAAAGACGGCCAAGAAGAAAGGAACAATGAAAAAGGAATGGACAATGACGCCGAACAATGATTTTTGTTCTTCACCAACTGATGGATTTTCTTTAGATTGATCCATTATGTATTGACCTGTCGTAGATCGTTAAGATTTCGATGACTTTAATAATTGACCGGCTTCTTTACGGCTTGAGGCCACCACCGCCCCTTCAACCAGGGCCAATACATCATGAGAAGGTTTCACTTCCAGGATTCCCGCTTCATTAACAACGAATTTCTCACCATCCTGATCAAGGACCTTCATGATGCCCCGTTTTAATGATATGGTCATGGCGGCATGACTGCCCAGTATTCCGATCTCACCCATTTCACCCGGAGCCGACACAAAATTAACAAGCCCCTTAAAGACCTCCCCTTGAGGTGTCAGAATGGACAAGGTGTAACCGCTCATAATT
>CAZLRE010000137.1:4840-5494 GCA_964561885.1 uncultured Planctomycetales bacterium
TTTCTTGGCTTTCTCAAGAACTTCGTCAATATTGCCGACCATGTAAAACGCCTGTTCCGGAACATGGTCCAGCTTTCCTTCCAGGATCTCCTTGAACGACCGGACCGTTTCAGACAACTCAACATATTTGCCACTGATCCCAGTGAATTGTTCAGCCACATGGAACGGCTGGGAAAGGAACTTCTGGACCTTGCGCGCCCGGTCGACCGTCAATCGATCCTCGGGCGATAATTCATCCATCCCCAAAATGGCGATAATGTCCTGAAGTTCTTTATACCGCTGTAAGATCTCCTGCACTCCGCGCGCGACATTATAATGCTCGTCTCCTATGATCTCAGGGGCCAAAATGGTCGATGTTGAACTTAACGGATCAACAGCCGGATAAATACCCAGCTCCGCGATCGGACGCGACAATTCGGTCGTGGCATCCAGATGCCCGAAGGTTGCGGCAGGCGCCGGGTCGGTATAATCATCCGCAGGAACATAAATGGCCTGGATGGATGTGATCGAACCCCATTTGGTGGAGGTGATCCTTTCCTGCAGATCGCCCATGTCCGTACCCAGCGTCGGCTGATATCCGACAGCGGACGGGATACGTCCCAAAAGCGCAGAGACCTCAGAACCCGCCTGGGTAAAGCGGAAAATATTATCAAC
>CAZLRE010000138.1:0-5469 GCA_964561885.1 uncultured Planctomycetales bacterium
GCGAGGATTATTGGGAGAATGAACTCGCGGCCCGTGCGTCAAGAAATGAGCTCTCCGCTGAGGACCAGGCGCGTATTCCGTGGCTTGCCCATGTGCTTGCATCAGCTGATCAATCTGTGACGCTCGGGGCTGAACGAGGTGCGATCACGGCATATCATCAAAAGCAATTACGTTCACTGGAAACACAGCAGCTTGAGGCTCTTATTGAGGAAGACCGCCAGCGCCATCAGCAGGTGATCAGGCAATATTTGACCAGAGAACAGTTCGATAAATATGTTCAGTACGAACAGTTGATGCGTGCTGAACTTATATCTCTTCTTGCAGACAGGCGTGCCGGTAATAAAGTCGACCTTCAGCTTCAGGTATTTCCGCAGATCGATAAGGATGTGTTTCGTTCTAAAGAAAACAGAGGCAGTATTTTGGCCGTGCTTCGTCAGTCGTTTGTTGATCAGATCCGGGAAGCTTACCGAACCACCGGAGAAACCCAAGGTGCGCTTGGGTATGAATTGGGACGGCTGGCCGCAACCGTGTTTGATTCGGTCGTCGCGCGCTATGATCAGCTTGCCGGTGATCCAGCCAGGCAGGACGCTTATGTGCAGGACGCCAGGGTCGTCTTTTCGTATACAAGGGATCCTCAGTTTGGAAAGATCAGCGTCTCTCTGACCGATAACGGCGCAGGCATCAGCCGTGATCTATTAGATAGGTTACGCGGTGAGAACAATTTCTCTCAAGATATTAACCGGATAGGTGAGGATGTTTACTGGATGGTCCAGAGCCTACACGGCGGGACCATGGCCTACAATTTGTGGGAAGAGATCGAGATCATCTCCAGAACCCAAAATGACAGCACGGCCTATCGGTACACCTCCGGCAAGGGAGGTCAAGCCTCGGTCAATGATTATTTCTCATCTATGGAAACTGGAGCGATCATTACGATCACGGGGCGTTCATTGTCTTGGGTTGAGCAGAGGTATTCTCAGTTTGTGCAGCCGAGCAACGGCAACGTGACAGATGATGCCGCAAGTGTGGGTTTGCAAGGCGGTGAAACCCGTCCGGATGGTTCTAATAATCTCGGCGGTATCGACATGAACGCCAACGCCCTTGACCTTCAGACCATAGGAACAGCTATTGAATTTGATATACCGTTTGATCCCAAACAATGGGAGAAAATAAAGTTTGACGGTTTGACTCCGATCATCCTTCAGATCAACACCACCAACCTGCCTTTATTCATCGGCGCCAATCAGGCCGACCAGCCAATCCAGTTGAGCAGTGTTTGAAAGTCATAGAGCATAAGGTCAAAGGTGACGTATTTTGACTTTCTGGTGTTTTGACCTTTCAGCCTTCCCCATCTTTATTTTGCTTTCCTCCAATCTTTGTAATATAATGCCCACGCTTTATTCGTTAATCTAAATTTCCACCGAGGTTTACAATGTCCCTTCAGTCACAAGCTGCCAAGCGGGAGATGCTTCCCGACACCAATCATCTGAGTTACAAACCCCTGCCGGGTTCTTCCAAAGTTTATAAATCAGGCATCATCCACAAGGACCTGCGCGTTCCTTTCCGTGAAATTGCCATATCCGACACAATCGGCCCGAATAATACCAAAATTCCCAATAAGCCCATCCGTGTTTACGACACCGCCGGCCCGTATACGGACCCTGATATTAAGGTGGATATCACCCAGGGCCTGCCGGAGTTGCGTAAGCCGTGGATCGTGGGCCGGGGGGATGTTGAAGAACTTCCGGAGTCGACTTCCTTTTATCGCCGTGAACGTGAGGCCGATGCCAATGTGCTTCCGATTCGTTTTCCGGGTGTGCGAAAGCCATTGCGCGCCAAACCCGGCAAAAACGTTTCCCAAATGCATTATGCCCGTAAGGGAATGATTACACCTGAAATGGAATTTATTGCCATCCGTGAAGGGTTAAGCCCGGAATTTGTGCGTGATGAAGTGGCCCGCGGCCGCGCGATCATTCCATCGAACATCAATCATCCCGAAATTGAGCCGATGATCATCGGTCGTAATTTCTTGGTCAAGATCAATGCCAACATCGGCAATTCCGCGGTGAGTTCTTCGATCGCTGAAGAAGTCGAGAAAATGACCTGGTCCATCCGTTGGGGCGGGGACACGGTCATGGATCTCTCCACAGGAAAAAACATTCATGAAACACGCGAATGGATCTTAAGGAATTCGCCGGTGCCCATCGGCACGGTTCCTATTTATCAGGCGCTGGAAAAAGTTAACGGCAAGGCTGAAGATCTGACGTGGGAAATTTATCGCGACACGCTGATCGAGCAGGCCGAGCAGGGCGTGGATTATTTCACCATCCATGCCGGGGTATTGCTGCGTTATGTTCCTTTGACAGCCAAACGTCTGACCGGGATCGTTTCTCGCGGAGGCTCCATCATGGCCAAGTGGTGCTTATCGCATCACAAAGAAAATTTTCTCTACACTCATTTTGAAGACATTTGCGCAATCATGAAGCAGTATGATGTTAGCTTTTCTCTGGGCGATGGTCTGCGACCGGGCTCGATCGCGGATGCGAACGATGCCGCGCAATTCGGTGAACTTGAAACGTTAGGGGAGTTAACCAAGATCGCCTGGAAGCACGACGTGCAGACCATGATCGAAGGTCCGGGCCATGTGCCCATGCATTTGATCAAGATCAACATGGAAAAACAATTGGAAATTTGCCATGAGGCGCCGTTTTACACGCTCGGGCCGTTGACCACCGACATCGCGCCCGGATATGATCACATCACATCCGCCATCGGTGCCGCCATGATCGGCTGGTTCGGAACTGCCATGCTTTGTTATGTGACACCCAAAGAACATTTGGGATTGCCGAATAAAAAAGACGTCAAAGACGGCATCATTGCTTATAAAATTGCGGCGCATGCGGCGGACTTGGCCAAGGGACATCCCGGCGCGCAGGATTGGGATAATACGTTATCCAAGGCGCGTTTTGAATTCCGCTGGAAAGACCAATTCCATTTGGCGTTGGACCCGGAAACCGCCGAAGAATATCACGATGAAACTTTGCCCGCCGAGGGTGCTAAGCTCGCGCATTTCTGTTCCATGTGCGGACCGAATTTCTGCTCGATGAAGATCACGCAGGACGTCCGCGATTACGCCGAGAAACAGGGGCTGGAAGAACAGGAGGCCCTGCGCAAAGGTTTGGAAGAAAAAGCGAACGAATTTAAGAAACAGGGAAATCAGATTTACACATAAAATCGTAGGGACACAGCGCGCCGTGCCCTACAGGATTAGATTTTTTATGAACCGTATATTTTATTCCCGCATCGCCGAGCGTTCCATCGCCGGTGAGCTCATTCACCGGGACATCTGCGAACAGATCCTCAATTCCTCCGAGATCGAGCTTTTGCCGTTGCTCGACAGCGCCTTCACCGTCCGCAAGCATTTTCGCGGGCTTGAAGTGACGGTTCACATCATCAACAATATCCAAAACGGCCATTGCCCGGAAGACTGTCATTATTGCGCGCAGGCCAAGTCATCCAAAGCCGGTATTGAAGAATATCCTTTAAAATCCGATGAAGAAATTTTAGCTGAAGCGAAAGCGGCCTATGACAAGGGAGCGTTTCGTTACTGCATGGTTTCCGCCGGACGCGGGCCGTCGTTGAGCAGAACTGACAAACTCGCGGATCTGATCCGCAGGATCAAGGCGCTTAATCCCAAAGGCGAGGTCTGTGTCTCTGCCGGTCTTTTGAACGATGAATCCGCGCGCAAGCTCAAAGAAGCGGGTCTGGACCGTCTGAACCACAATCTCAATACATCCCAGGAGCATTATCCCAATATTTGCAGGACGCACACTTATTTCGACCGTTTAAACACGCTGAATGCCGCCCGTAAGGCCGGCATTCAGCTGTGTTCGGGTCTCATCGCCGGATTGGGTGAGGCGCCCAAAGACATCATCGACGTGGCGTTGCAGCTGCGGGAACTCAAGGCGGAATCCATTCCGGTCAATTTTCTTGTTCCGATCGAAGGGAACGTATTAACGAAAGCGCAGGACCTGACGCCAGAGTATTGCCTGCGCATTTTATGTTTATACCGTTTTTTGAATCCGACGTCAGAGCTGCGCGTGGCTGCGGGCCGTGAAGGCCATCTGCGCAGCATGGAAGTGATGGCGCTTTATCCGGCCAATTCGCTCTTTTTACAGGGATATTTGAATACCAAGGGTTCATCCAACTTGAAAACCTTGCGGATGATCAAGGACGCGGGTTTTACGATCAAATCCGATGAGAATTTGGATGAATTGATCGCCCGCGAAGGGGAACAGGAAGAGTTCCGCGTGGATGACGCCCAAGTCTTGATCAAAGACTTGAAAGACCTACGCCCTCAGTTCAGCCCAAGGTAACCTCGCAGGTTACGGGCAGGCAGGAAACCTTTCGCCAAAAGCCTAAATTTTCATTGCGTGCCCAAAAGTAACCTCGTAGGTTACTGACAGGCTGAAAACCTTTAGTAAATGCCTAAATTTTTATTGCGTGCCGTTTGAGGGGTGATATAGTAAACAAAGATTTAGTCGTATCCCGCCAGTTATTTAACATCACATTAATAGAAGAGGTTTAAGATGTCAGTCGAGAATAAGTCCGTGCATCGTTTTGAGCTTCTGATGGACGCCGGTTTCGGCGCCCAGAAAGCAGGTGACATCCTTGTCCAGGCCTTTGTGGCGGCCGGCAAGTTTGTCTACATTGAGCCCATGATCCCCGCCGAGATCTCACCGCCGGCCCGCACCCGTCCGGCGCTTTCGGGCGTCATCATCCGCGTGGCTGATTTTGACGTCACCAACATCGGTAACAACACCGATTTCATCATTGCGTCCCACGAGATCGTGCTGGACCGTCGTTTGAGCGATGATGAGCATAACCCGAATTGCCGCATCCTTTTGGACATGGGTGATAAAGCGGCCAATGAGGAATCTTATGAGACCGTTCTTAAACGCTGCACCAAAGAAGGGTTAACGGTCATTCCCTTTGAATTGGATGAGGCCTCTCAAAACATACTCAAAGAGTTGGGCGGCAAAGGAAAGAACCTGTATTACCTCGGAATGCTCGCGTATATCTATAATCTCGACGAAGAATTTGTTCTGCCGGAAGTCCGTAAATCTTTTAAGAAGCTTAAAGAGGACGTTCTTGCCAAGAATATTCAGTTGTTCCACAACGGTTATGAACTTGCCAAACAAAAGGTCTTCTTCCGTTTTCATGTGGACAGTAAACCGCGCGAAGGCGAGAAGATCCTGATCGACGGAAACACGTCGCTTTCCATGGGTCTTATCGATGCCGGTATCAAATTGTTCTCCGGTTATCCCATCACACCAGCATCTTCGATCATGCACACGTTGGCCAAAGAATTCCCGTCTTACGGCGGCATGGTGCATCAGGCGGAAGATGAGATCGCGGCCATCGGGACCGCCATCGGTTCCTATTATGCCGGCGTTCCATCGGTGACAG
>CAZLRE010000139.1:0-5176 GCA_964561885.1 uncultured Planctomycetales bacterium
GTTGTTACGGATGTCATACGATCCAGAAATATACGGGTTGGTCCAAGTCGGGGCCGAGTCTGGAATATCTGGCCTCAAAGACCACCAAAGAGTGGGCCTACCGCTGGATCGATGATCCGCGCTCTATTCGTCCGAACACGACCATGCCGTCGTTCTTTCATTTGTCGAATAACAGTGATCCCGAGTCTGTGGCCCGCGGTCAGCAGGAAGTTCACGCCATGGTGGCATTTTTGTTCGCTAACAGTAAATCCTTTGCTCCCAAAGCGCCTAGTATCACGGGCGATGCTAAAAAGGGGGAAGAGCTTGTCGCGTCGATCGGCTGTTTCGCCTGTCACCAGATCAAGAAGGATGACAAGCCTGTTGAATTCACCCGCGCTCAGTTGCAGAAACAGCATGGTCCGAATTTGATCGGTCTGGGAACCAAGACGTCTAAAGAATGGCTCTATGCCTGGCTGAAGGATCCCAAACGGTATCATCCGCAAACGCGCATGCCGAACATGCGCTTAAGCGATCAGGAAGCGATGGACATCGCGACATACTTAAGTGAGGATGAGACAGAAGGTCTAAAGGCGATGCCTCCGGTTGACAATAAAGTCCTCACGCAAATCGTCCGTGACTTCATCTTGAAAAATAGCAGTGTTGCCGAAACGGAGAAACAGGTTTCGGTCATGACCCAGAATGATAAATTGCAATTTGCAGGCAAGCGTTTGATCCGCCAGTACGGATGTTACAGCTGTCATACGATCCCCGGATTTGAAAATGACAAGCCCGTTGGTGTTGAGCTGACCGAAGAAGGGAATAAAGATATTCACCGTCTGGATTTCGGATTGGTCCATATTGAACATACCAAGCAGGCATGGTTCAAACAAAAACTTCTGGATCCGCGCATATTCGATCACGGCAAGATCAAGACCGCTGAAGAAAAACTGCGCATGCCGAATTTTTATTTCACTGAAGAAGAAGCCGATGCGATCACGGTCGCGCTCATGGGATTTGTCAAAGATCGTCCATCTGCCAATAAAATGAGCCCGCGTACTCCGCAGCAGTTGTTCATTGAAGAAGGTCAGAAGATCGTCCGTCAGTATAACTGCCAGGGTTGCCATATCATGGAAGGCGAAGGTGGCGGTATCAAGGATTCACTCATCGACTGGCTGGTTAAATATCAGGGCAAGGATCTCAATGATGCCAAGGCATTGGCCAGTTCCTTCAGTCCGCCGAATCTGGTCGGTCAGGGCCAGAAGACACAGGCGGCCTGGTTGTTTGAATTCTTGCATAAGCCCACCACGATCCGCCCGTGGCTGTCTTTGCGCATGCCCACGTACGGTTTTCACGCTTCCGAACTCAACGGGTTACTCAAATATTTCAGTTATCTTGATAATCAGGAATTTCCGTTTGATGATATCTTTAATGTGCATGACATCACCACTGAATCACTGGAAGCCGGAGAGAAGCTTTTCTCCAAAGAATATTTCGGATGCGCAGCCTGCCACATCGTCGGTGACCAGATGCCCGGCGGTTCGCCGGACAGCTGGGCCCCGGATTTTGCCATGTCCAAAACACGGTTGAAAGCCGAATGGATCCTTAAATGGCTGGCCAATCCTGGCGAACTATTGCCAGGCACCAAAATGCCGACCTATTTTGACCCCAAGAGTTTCGAGAACTCCGGGCCGGAAGATGTCTTAAAAGGTGATGAGCATGCCCAGATCAAGGCCTTGCGCGATTATTTGATGACGATCTCAAACGGGTCGGCATCCAAGGATGTCCAGGGTAAGTCTGCTCCGGCAACCAAACCGCAGGTCGCCGCTCCGGTCTCAACCGATGATCAGGTTTTGAACACTTCAAATCCGTAATCCGGCACTCCTTTCGCAATGAAGGTCAAACGGCCATGTTAAGCATCATACCGCTGTTATCGTTTTTGATCTTCTCTGTGACATACCCACTGTCTTTCTGGTTAAGTGCGCGTGATCCCCTAAAAAAAGATTTCCACCATTTTCATATCGGGCTTCCGAATGTCACGGCCGGATTATCGGTCCTGGGTATGCTGTGGCTTAAGATCCCGGAATTTATTCTGATCAAGGCCTGCCTGTGGCTGGCGCTGTTCTTTCTGGCGACATTTGAGTATTGGAAGAAACAGACGGTCAATCCGGTTGTCATCACCGCTGTCTGTCTCGTCGGTCTTAAAGTGTACATGAAAACGCATGCGTATTATCTCGGGTTTGACGCATCGGCTATTTTTGTCAGTGTGCTGGCCGGCTTGATCGTCAGCGCGGCGTTTTATGCCATGAACCTGGGACATTGGTATTTGAATGTTCACGGCCTGCCGCTGACTCATCTGAAACGTGCGACTGTGGCTTTAGGGTTTCTTTTGGGAGTGCGGTTATTATGGAACGCCGCGGTCGCGATCAATGCAACCGTCATGTACCGCGGGGAGCCGATGCACCTTGCGGGATTTGTGACCCGCTTGGACGGTTTTTTTCTTTTGATCGCGTTTTTCTTCGGCACATTGTTCCCGCTTTTATCGATCTATTTTGTTTGGGGAACGCTTAAAGCCAAGTCCACCCAGTCGGCGACGGGAATACTGTATGTGCTTGTAAGCGCCATTTTGATCGGGGACATTGCCTACAAATATTATCTTCTGAATTATCATCTGCCCTTGTAATGAAGACCATTGCCCGCCATTGTCCTGGATGCCGCAATTATCAAACGCTTGAACCTAAACAGCATGAAGAACTCAAGTGCCCGCAGTGCGCGCATGTTTGGGGGAAGTTTGAGACGGACGCGGCTGTTTTTGAACATTGTCCGTGCTGCGGATGCCGGCAGTTTTATATCACCAAAGATTTTAACCAGGCCTTAGGATGCCTTGTCATGACCTTCGGCATCGTTCTTGTTCCTTGGACGTTCGGATTAAGCCTTCCTGTATTTGCGCTCATCGACTGGTTATTGTACCGGCGGGTTCCGGCGGTCACTTGCTGTTACAAGTGCGGATCGGAATTTCGCGGATTTCCTGCCTCTAAAGAATTCAAGCCGTTCATGCATCATATTGGGCTGAAGTATGACAAGTACCGGTAAAAAGTCAGCAGTTGTGAGTCAGCGGTCAGCCGATAACCGCTGACTGCTGACGCTTAACTGTTAACCACATTTTTTGTAACTTTTTTCTGGCCTGATCGTTTAAAGGGTGGAGAGAGAAGAGCCCTTGAGGTTAAGTTTCATGGGGTAAGTGGATGAATGATGAAGAGCTGATCCAGAGTTTTTACAATGGCGACCGGGAGGCGTTGGGTGTGATCTTCGAACGTCATAAAGAAGGAGTGTTTAATTTTGCCCTGCGCATGATGAGTAACCGGGCTGATGCCGAGGATGTGACAGGCGATGTCTTCGGCCCCTTGTGCGGCAGCCACGGCCGGTTCTCCCCGAACGCGAGCTTTAAGACGTGGCTTTATACGATCGCCCGAAACGCGTGTCTGGACAGGATACGCACCCGCGGCAGATGGGGTTCGGCCTGGTTCCAAAAGGAGGACAGCGGTGAATTACTCCCAATGGATTTTCCATCAGGTGAGATGAACCCTTCCCAAAATTTGCAGAATAAAGAGGTTGCTTCACACATTCGATCCGCGGTCCAGAAGTTGCCGCAGGATCAGCGCGAGGCATTGATCCTGCGCGAGTATGAAGACCTGGCTTATGATCAGATCGCCCAAATTTTGGGCTGCAGTCTGGCCAATGTCAAGGTCCTGATCTACCGCGCGCGTGTACAATTAAAGGACACTATCCCCGCCTTTATCAAGGAGGGCAGATGATATGAATCACGAAGAAATCAAAATATTGATCTCGGCTTATATCGACGGCGAAGTGACTTCGTCGGAAAAAGATCTGGTCGAAGATCATCTGGCCGGCTGCGCCGAATGCCAGAAGGAATACGCCCAATTCCAGAAAATATCCTCATCTTTGAAACGATGGCCTCAAGAGCGTCTCTCTCCCGACGTTGAACTTAAGGTCAAAACCCGTTTGGGTTCATTCAAGGAGGGGATTATGAAGACAAAAGAAATGAGCATTCAGTGGGGTTCGGTTGGGGTGTTAATAGCGCTTTTAACAGTTTCGGTTTTGGGAGTACATCAGTACGAACAACGAGGTTTACAGGGGCGTCTTAAATCGGCAACCGATGATATCGGTGATCAATATTCGCCAGAAAACACCAATTACATAAAGTCTGGGCAAGTCGGACGGTTGGCTCTTGCCACGACAGCGCAATATGAACCGTATTATTTAAGCAGTAATTATGCGGTGGATCGTAAAAGCGATGTAGTTGATAAAGTCGTCCATCGTGATTTTGTCCAAGCGGAGGTTAAGCAGATGGCTTCTGCGCCGTCCTCGGTCGGCGGTATTTATTCAATGGAAGCCGCCGGAATGGCTGCCCCGGCTAAGGATTATGCGTTGCGCGAAAAGAACCGTCAGCGTATGGATTATCCGGCATCTTCCCCTTCGGTAAGTCTTGCTAATAATTATGCGCCGGCAGAGGCTGACAGCAGTTTTAGGGCCCAACCGATGGCCGGTTTGAGATATGAGCTCAAAAAAGAGATCGCGCCGTATTATCCGCGGCAGGATGAGTATTATTATCCTCCGGCTGAGGTTGACACAGAAAGCTATGATTCTGTTTATGAGAATGCTTTCTTAAGTCCGGTGAATACTCCGCTGTCCACGTTCTCGATCGATGTAGATACGGCGTCTTACAGTAATATTCGACGATTTCTAAATCAGGGGCAATTGCCGCCGGCGGATGCTGTGCGCATTGAAGAGTTGGTCAATTATTTCAGTTATGATTATCCCGACCCCATGTGGGGACAGCCGTTCTCCATTACAACGGAAGTCGGGCCATGCCCCTGGAATCCGTCTCATCAATTGGCCTTGGTCGGGTTAAAAGGCAAACGCCTAAACGGCGGGGCCATGCCTGCCAGTAATCTGGTGTTTTTGATCGATGTCTCTGGTTCGATGAATCAGCCTAACAAGCTGCCTCTGTTGCAGGATGCCTTTCGCATGATGACGCATAAACTCGAAGGCAACGATAAGGTTTCGATCGTCGTTTATGCCGGTGCGGCCGGATTGGTGCTGGAAGCAACCCCGGGGAACTATAAGGACAGGATCCTGTCAGCGATCGACCGTCTGCAGGCGGGGGGATCGACGGCAG
>CAZLRE010000139.1:5186-5469 GCA_964561885.1 uncultured Planctomycetales bacterium
CGTCTGGCGTATCAAGTGGCCAGGGATAACTTCATCCGTAACGGGAATAACCGCGTCATCCTTGCGACCGACGGTGATTTTAACGTCGGTATTTCCAATGACGATGACTTGGTGCGGATGATCGAGAGTTACCGGGACCAAGGGATCTTTCTGACTGTCCTCGGGTTCGGTGAGGGGAATTTAAAGGATTCCAAGATGGAGAAATTGGCTGATCATGGCAACGGGAATTACTTCTATATAGACAACAACCAAGAAGCCCGCAAAGTGCTGGTCAACGAATAGG
>CAZLRE010000140.1:0-5378 GCA_964561885.1 uncultured Planctomycetales bacterium
GAGGCTGCCAAAGAGGCAACATATTATAAAACGAACAGGGATGTTCTGCGCAGCCGGGCCCAGGCAGGGCTGGATGCTTTTAAATCAGAATCCGTGGTTGATCCCCAGCGTATCGCCGCGATAGGTTATTGCTTCGGCGGGACAGCGGTCTTGGAAATGGCGCGTGCCGGAATGCCTTTGGCCGGTGTTGTGAGTTTTCACGGCGGCCTTGGCGCCAAGATGCCTGCCGGAAAAGACGCTGTTAAGGCGAAAGTCCTGGTCTTGCACGGCGCTGACGATCCTCTGGTCCCGCAGGATGAGATCAAAGCCTTTAACGACGAGTTCAATGCTGCCGGCGCTGACTGGCAGATGGTCTATTACAGCGGCGCGGTCCACAGTTTCACCCGTAAGGACGCGGGCGATGATAATTCCAAGGGTGTCGCTTATAACGAACGTGCGGATAAACGCTCGTGGGAAGCGATGAAAGTATTTTTTCAGGAGCTCTTCAACAAATAGTAATGAAAAGAAATTGATTACACAGATTCAAACTATTAGCCAGTAAAGATGACACGGATATCGGTGTAATCCGTAAAGCTATAAGTTTTGATCTGTGTCATCACACAAGGGTTTTCTCGAATGGATCTGGTACATGCATTAATTCTGGGTGTGGTTGAGGGAGTTACCGAATTTCTTCCCATATCATCCACCGGGCATTTGATCATCACATCCAAACTGCTCGGCATGGCCCGGACGGATTTCTTAAAGACATTCGATATCGCCATCCAGTTGGGCGCGATCCTTTCCGTCGTCGTGCTTTATTGGCGTTCGCTTTTGGTCGATCTCGAGGTCATCAAGCGCGTCGCGGCCGCGTTCGTACCCACCGCTGTTATTGGTTTGATCGTTTACAAATTCGTTAAGGATGTTCTTCTCGACAGCACTCCGGTGGTGCTGTGGTCGTTGTTGATCGGCGGTATTGTGCTTATCGTTTTTGAGTTGATGCACCGCGAGAAGCATGATGCGATCACTGAGGTCAAACAGATGACCCTCGGGCAGGCGGCATTGATCGGCGTGTTCCAGTCGATCGCCATGATCCCCGGAGTGTCGCGCTCAGCGGCCACGATCCTGGGCGGTCTATGCTTGGGAGTAAGCCGCAAAGCGATCGTTGAATTCTCGTTTCTTCTGGCCTGTCCGACGATGGCGGCGGCCACCGGGCTTGATCTTATCAAAAGCGCGCATGCCTTTACGCCCGATCAGTTCTCATTTTTAGCGGTCGGTTTCCTGGCGGCCTTTGCCGTCGGTATTTTGAGCATCCAGTTCCTTTTATATTTTGTCAGGAACCATAATTTTATCTGGTTCGGTGTTTATCGGATCATTTTTGCTTTGTTGTTGTTTAAATTTTTGTAATTGCAGGGGCAAGCGCGCTGTGCCCCTGCTGAATATCATCAAGGAGGTTCGTATGCGTTCATTTTCCCCGGCAGTATTTGTTATGTTCGTGTTGTTGATGCTTGTGACATCCGGCTGCGGTGTGCGCAGTGTTGATGACGGCCAGGCCGGCGTCAAGGCCACCTTCGGCAAGATCGAGGACCGGCCGTTGGCAACAGGGTGGCATTTTTATTTTCCGATGATCAGCTGGATCGAGATCTGGGACATCAAAACCCAGGAGATCAAGGAGACGGCGACCGTCCCGTCATCCGAAGGTCTTATTTCCACACTGGACGTATCTTTGATCTATAACGTCACCAAAGAGAATGTCGTTCTGGTGCGCCGGACCATCGGCATCAATTATGTGCAGAAGATCGTCGAGCCTTATTTGAGGGAGGCCATCCGCAACATCGCCAGCGGTTATGAGGTCAAGGCGCTGTTCCAGGACAAGGGCCGCAGGGAAATATCCCAGAAGATGCTCGAATTCTTGCAGGCCAAGCTTGAACCGCGAGGGATCACTGTTCAGGATATTTTGCTGCGCGATGTCCAGCTGCCCCGGCCATTCGCTGAAAGTATTCAGGTAAAATTACGCACCGAGCAGGAAGCGCTTCAAAAGGAATTTGAACTGCAGAAGGCCAAAAAGGACGCCGAGATCGAAGTGGCCCGCGCCGAGGGTGTGGCCAAAAGCAACAAGATCATCGCCGGAAGTATCGACGGCAATTATCTGCGCTATCTGTGGATCAAAGGCCTGCAGACTAATAATATGCAGGTCATCTATGTGCCGACCGAGGGCAACATTCCGATCATGGAAGCGAACCGTTTTAAACTGCAGGATGCGGTCGCCAAATAGTTGGATGATCTATAAGGAGAGGGTTATGAAGAAGATATCATGGCTAATGTTCTGCGCGTTATGTGCCGGGTGCGCGGTCACGACGGTATCGACCGCACCGGAAACTGTCCTTAGCGAATCTCCGTCTGTCAGCCACGTTTTTCCATCGGATGAGGCTGTCCGCAAGCTTCTTCTGGGCGTTTCCAGGGAAGAGGCCTTGGCCCTCATCGGACGGACGCTCACGATCGGTTATGAACGCAAGGAGAACGCGCCTGACCAGTATCTTCCGGTCACCTCACCCAATCCGTACCGCAGCCAGCAGATCACCAAGGGCAAGAACGTTTATCAGGTGGATTATTATCTGACGCGGATAAACAAGGCCGACGGTGTCATCGCCGACGATGAATTGACGCCGCTCATATTTGAGGACAACAAGCTCATCGGCAAGGGTTGGGATTTCTTTAACAGCAAGGTCAAGAATTGAGAACTTTTCTCGCCTTCGGATGAGAAAGGTCTATTGTCATGAAGTCCCTGCGCTACGGTTCTTTAAAATCTTTTGTGAATCATTACGGTCTTGCGGCGCCTGCGCGCTGGCCGGAGCTTTTCGGGCGCAAGGCGCCCCTTGAAGTTGAGATCGGTTTCGGAACCGGCGAATATCTGGTGCGGTTGGCGCAGTTGCGTCCCGGTCATGATTTTGTCGGGATCGAGGAGAATGTCGAGCGCATCCACAAGACGCTGCGCAAGATCGAGTTTGCCGGGATTACCAACATCCGGCTTGTGCATGTGGACGCGCGCCTCGCGATGGAGAGATATTTCTCAACGAGGACGATCCATCATCTGCATTGTCTTTTTCCTTGTCCGTGGCCCAGGAAGAACCAGGTGAAGCACCGGTTGTTCTCCAATGATTTTTTGAAACTGGTCAATAACCGTTTAACGTCGGGCGCGGTTGTTGAACTGGTTACCGATCACGAAGAATACGCCCAATGGGTGAAAGGCCAGGTTCCCCGCAGCGGATTCGAACTGGACTTTAAAAATATCCGTCCGCGGTTCGACACAAAATTCGAGCGCAAGTGGCGCGAGGCCGGCCAGGAAGAGTTCTTCGCGCTCACGCTGACAAAGACGAAACACATCATCCGGCGGAATACCAGGGAGAAAGAGTTGAAAGTTTATTTCTTTAAGGATTTTGACCCCGCGGCCTTTCGTTTTGAGGACCAGAAGGGCAAGACGTCGGTCATTTTCAAAGAATTCATATTCGACCAGAAACGCGCTTTCGGCATGGTCCATGTTCTGGTGGCCGAAGACCATCTGCAGCAGCACCTTTGGGCCAAGATCATCAAGACCGCGCACAAAGGCTGGTGCCTGGCTGTTGCCGACGGTTCGCTTGTGATCCCGACTAACGGGATCGCCAAAGCGCTGGAATTGCTGTACCGCAGTCTGTGTCGGAGCGCATGATGTTTGTTTTCAAACCTCAAAGCCATTTCAATACAGCTCAATGCTTGCGATGATACGTCCCCACTCTCGCTGGATCTTCTTTTTTCTTCTATTCGTTTTTGTTTCGACGGATCCGTCAGCCGAGGCCGCTAAGAAAAAGACCGCTAAGCCCCAATCGTACATCTCTGCCCGCGGCGCTGTGCTGATGGATACCGGCACAGGCAAAAGGCTATACGCTAAAAACTCCAACACGCGATTATTGCCGGCCAGCACGACTAAAGTCATGACCGCGCTGTTGGTCCTGGAGAAACTGGACCTGGATGCTTATGTGACGGTGAGCGCGCGCGCGGTCGCAATGCAGCCTTCCAAATTGAATATGCGTGCCGGCGATAAATATAAGGTGAGGGACCTGCTCTACGGCATTCTGTTAAATTCCGCCAATGACGCGAGCGTTGTCTTGGCTGAGGCTGTCGCCGGAAGCGAATGGAAGTTCGTTGCGATGATGAACGAGCGGGCCCGCCGGCTCGGCGCTAAAAACACGAAGTTTGCCAATTCCAACGGCCTTCCTTCCAAGGCCGCCCAATATACGACGGCCTATGACATGGCCCTGATCTTTCAGCAGGCCTTGAAAAAGGATTTTTTCCGGCAGGCGATCAAGATGAAATATAAGACCATTTATTCGCGCAGCGGCCGGCGGCATTACTTGAAGTCACATAATAAAATGCTTTTTAAGGGTTGGAAAAAAGGCGTTTACGGGAAAACCGGGTATACGCGCGCGGCCCGGGCCTGTTTTGTCGGATATGTTCAAAAGGGAAAACGTGCGATTATTGTCGCTGTGTTCGGCTGCAGTCAGCGTTGGGATGACATTCACCGGATCATCGAACGTTACGGCGGCGTTGATCTTTAATTCTTTTCGCATGATTAGCGGATCGCGATGTGCTGCGCAAGCAGAACAGAAAATCTTTGCTTAGCGAAAGCTTTTCTTGTAAGATTGGTTTTGTATTTTTAATGGAATGATTAACCAAGGAGAAGATGCATGAACAAAATGCTCGGCATAATTTTAGCGGTTCTGGTGGGTATCGCCGCCGGAACATGTTTTCTCTTAAGCATTAACAGCGTTGTGCGCGAAAGCATCCAGCCGCTGGGAACCGAATTAAAAACCATTAATGCGAATGTCGCGGAACTCAAGAACCTTTCATCCTCCGGCGGAAGCATCCAGCTACTTGAGCGTCTGACGATCATTGAAAGACGTTTGTCCTCCATCGAATCCAAAATGACAGCGCCTGCAGCAGCCGCGCCTGCCAGACCGCAGCCGCCGGCAGAAGATTTCAACAAGGTATACTCGATCGATATAAGCAAATCATATGTAAAGGGCAAAAAGGACGCGCCTGTGACGATCGTTGCCTTCACCGATTTCCAGTGTCCGTTCTGCGCTCGTTTCCATACCCCGTTCCAGGAAGCCCTCAAGGCCTATCCTGATAAAGTCAATTTCGTGATCAAGAATTTCCCGCTGCCGTTCCATCCCGAAGCCAAACCGGCAGCAAAGGCCGCTTTGGCCGCAGGCGAGCAGGGCAAGTATTTTGAAATGGCCGATCTCATCCTTGAAAATCAGCAGACGCTTAGCGCCGAGGGATACAAAGACCTGGCCAAGAAAGCCGGATTGAATGTCAATAAGTTCCTCAAAGACCTGAAAGACAATGACACCAAGTACGAAGAG
>CAZLRE010000141.1:0-5371 GCA_964561885.1 uncultured Planctomycetales bacterium
CAAAGCCATTAAAGCCGCGCAGGAAGTAGGCCGGAAAGTGGGTCTGGGAGGTATTCTTCTCGATGATAATGTCGCCCGCTTTTCGATTATTGGATCCGGTATGCGTTCTCATTCAGGGATCGCTGCCCAGATGTTTAAAACATTGGCCGAAAATAAAGTGAATATCGAAATGATCTCGACATCCGAGATCAGCATTTCGTGCATCATCCGCAAAGATGATGCGGATAAAGCGGTCAAAGCATTACACAAGCAATTCAAGCTCGATAAAATCAGCGTTTAGTCCCATTGAACGCTTTAGGAAGGCCCATATGAACACACGTGTCGTCATCTATGATACGACCTTAAGAGACGGTTCCCAGACGGAAGGGATATCATTCTCGGTCAATGACAAGATCAAAATAACCCAGAAGCTCGACGATCTGGGTGTCCATTACATTGAGGGCGGATGGCCGGGCTCAAACCCCAAGGATGAAGAATTCTTCAAGGCCATGCTGAAGAAAAAGCTCAAGAATGCCAAGCTTGCCGCCTTTGGTTCAACGCGTCGGGCCGGCATCAAGGCGTCTGATGACGTTAATTTAAAGGCACTGGTGGCCTCCAAGACGCCGACAGTGACCATATTCGGAAAGTCCTGGGACCTTCATGTGACGGACATCATCAAGACCACGCTGGAAGAAAATTTGAATATGATCTCGGATTCGGTCGCGTTTCTTAAAAAACACAAGATCGAAGTCTTTTATGATGCCGAGCATTTCTTTGACGGATACAAGAACAATCCGGAGTATGCGCTAAAGACTGTTTTAGCCGCCCAGAAAGCAGGCGCGGACTGCATCATTTTCTGCGATACCAACGGCGGCACGCTGCCCGAAGAAGTCGCCGGCATCATCGAGGAGATCAAATCCAATTTCAAAGTGGCGATGGGCATCCATACGCACAATGACATGGACCTTGCTGTTGCCAACAGTCTGGCCGCCATCGATTCAGGCTGCACTCAAGTGCAAGGGACGTTCAACGGTTTAGGCGAACGCTGCGGCAACGCGGATCTGTGCACCATCATCGGGATCCTTCACACCAAAATGGGGCGCAAATCCATCCCGGATGCTAAAGTTAAGAACCTGATGGAGACCTCTTATTTCTTAAGCGAAATATCGAACATCAAGCTGCCGGACAATCACGCCTTTGTCGGACATTCGGCCTTTGCGCACAAAGGCGGCGTTCATATTGATGCCATCTTAAAGAACCCGTTGGCGTATGAGCATATCAAACCGGAGTTGGTCGGCAACCGCACGCGTCTCTTGACCTCGGAACTCGCCGGCAAAATGCCGATCGTGCTTAAAGCGGAACAGATCGGCGTTAAGATCGACAAAAAATCTCCGGAAGCGGCAGCGGTCATGAAAATCCTTCAAGATAAGGAAAACGAGGGGTATCAATTTGAAGCGGCTGATGCCTCTTTTGAACTTTTTATCAAACGTCATTTCAAAAAATACCCGAAATTCTTTGAACTGAATAATTTCAAAGTCGAGACGGAGAAAAGCAACAGCGGCAAGGTCACTGCTCAAGCGACGATCAGTTTGACTGTCAATGGCACAAAGGGAGAACGTGTAACAGGGATCGGACACGGCCCCATAGATGCCCTTGATAAAGCCTTACGCGCCGCTCTGATCAAACACTATCCGTCACTGGCGAGCATGCATCTGTCCGATTATAAAGTGCGTGTGTTAAACGCCAAGGATGGGACTGCGGCGAAAGTGCGCGTTCTGATTGAATCGCAGGACACACACGATTCCTGGACCACCGTCGGCGTTCACGAAAATATCATCGAAGCCAGCTGGGAAGCGTTGGTCGACAGTATTGAGTATAAATTGCTAAAGAATAAACAAAAATAACGCAGGGACGACCCTCTTCGGTCGTCCGAAATAAGAGGGCTGGCTCAAAGGCCAGCCCCTACTTTTATGATCGAATTATCATCACGATACAATCCTAAAGAGAACGAAGATAAATGGCTCAAGTTATGGAAGGATACGAACGCCTTTCATGCCGTCCCTTCTAATAAGCCGCCGTTCGTCATCGACATTCCGCCGCCGAATGTCACCGGCATTCTGCACATGGGCCACGCGCTCAATAATACACTGCAGGATATCCTTATCCGTTATAAACGCATGAACGGTTTTGAAGCGCTCTGGATGCCGGGAACTGATCACGCCGGCATTGCCACTCAAAATGTCGTTGAGAAACAGCTCGCCAAAGAAGGCAAGACGCGTTATGACATCGGGCGTGAGGCCATGCTTGAGCGTCTTTGGGGGTGGAAAAAAGAATACGGCGGGACGATCCTGACCCAGCTGGAGAAGCTGGGGGCATCCTGCGACTGGCCGCGCACACGCTTTACCATGGATGATGGATATAGCGAGGCGGTGACGGAAGTCTTTATTCAGCTTTATGACAAAGGATTGATCTACCGCGGCAACCGCATCATCAACTGGTGCCCGCGCTGTCAGACCGCGCTTTCGGATGAAGAAGCCGAACACAAAGACAAGCATGGCAAGCTCTATCACATCAAATATCCGTTTAAGAATGACCCGGCGAAATTTGTCATTGTCGCGACCACCCGTCCGGAAACCATGCTGGGCGACACAGCTGTTGCGGTCAATCCAAATGATGAACGCTATAAAAGCGTCGTTGGTGAAACTCTACTTCTTCCCTTGATGAACCGTGCAATTAAAATCATTGCTGATGATTTTGTGGGTATGGAATTCGGGACCGGCGCGGTTAAAGTCACGCCCGCACATGATCCCAATGACTTTCAGATGGGGGAGAGACATAAACTCGAATTTATTAACATCATGAAACCAGACGGAGTCCTTAACGAGTATGCCGGACAATTCAAGGGCATGGACCGATTTGCCGGACGCAAAGCAGTTATTACCGCGCTTGAAGAACAAGGATTGCTCGTTAAGATCGAAGAACACAGCCACGCCGTCGGTCATTGTTACCGCTGCGACACCGTGGTCGAACCGTATTTGTCCAAGCAATGGTTCGTTAAAATGCAGCCGTTGGCAAAACCGGCCATCAGCGCCGTGACCTCGGGACGAGTGCGTTTTCATCCCGAGCGATGGGAAAAGGTTTATCTCAACTGGATGGAGAACATCCGCGACTGGTGCATTTCCCGTCAGATCTGGTGGGGTCACCGCATTCCGGTTTGGTACGACGAACATGAAAACATCTATGTCGCACGCACGGCAGATGAGGCCAAGCTCAAAGCACGCCAGAAAAACGGCAAGGATGTTGTGTTGCGACAAGACGAAGATGTTCTTGATACATGGTTCTCTTCCTGGCTCTGGCCGTTTGCGACTTTAGGATGGCCTAAAGAAAATCCCGACCTGAAGTTCTTCTATCCGACCCATGCGCTATTTACGGCGTCGGAAATCATCTTTTTCTGGGTCGCCCGCATGATCATGGCGGGATATCACTTCATGGGTGATGCGCCGTTTTCCGATGTCTATATTCACGGAACAGTACGCGATGCCAAGGGCCGCAAGATGTCCAAATCGCTCGGAAATGCTTTGGACCCGCTGGAGATCATCGATGAATACGGGGCTGATGCGCTGCGCTTTAGTCTAATCATTAATTCCGGACAGGACATTTTTATCTCTAAAGAAAAATTCGAGATTGGACGCAATTTTGCTAACAAAATATGGAACGCTTCACGCCTGGTGTTCATGAACGTTTCAGATGAGGCATTACAGGATTTTGAAAAGATCGAAACTTCGGGGATGGATCTGCCGTCGCGGTGGATCCTTTCCAAATTATATACAACGCTCGAAAAGGTGGGGGAGGCCATTGAGAAATACCGCTACTCAGAAGCTGAAACACTGGCGCAGGAATTCTTCTGGGGCAGTTATTGCGATTGGTATTTGGAGATCGTCAAAAGCCAATGGACGGACCTTCGCGTTCAAAAGATCGCGCTGCACATTTTAGACCGTTCGCTTAAGATGCTTCATCCGTTCATGCCGTTCGTGACTGAAGAAGTCTACAGCAAGTTAAACAAGAGTACGGTCTTTCTTGCGCGATCTGCTTGGCCGAAAGTTAATAAAGACTACGTTGATCCGGCAAGCCAATCGGGGATGCAGACGATGATCGATCTCATTACATCCATCCGCAACACCCGGGCCCAGTGGAATATCAAACCCAACCAACTGCTCGACAGTATTTTAAATGTGAATAATGACCAGTTGGAAGGTCTTTTGAAAAGTGAATTCTCTAAGATCCAGAATCTCGGACGCATTGCCCAAGTGACATTTGACAATAAAGCGACCGCTGTTAAAGACTCGGCGACGGGTGTGGTTGGCGATGTTACTTTCTTCATTCCATTGGCAGGCGTAATCGATCTTCAACAGGAGAAAGCGCGCATCACCAAGCAGATCACCCTGCAGGAGAGATCCGTTGCCGGGATACAGACTCGACTCCAGAACTCTGATTTCGTCCAAAAAGCCCCGCCTGAAGTGATCCAAAAAGACCAGGAACGCCTTAGTGCTTTGCACAATGAGATCGCTGAACTCCGTAAGGTCATTGCCAGTCTTTCATAAACAGCATTTGCTTTCAGACCGTGTATAAGTAATACTTATATCTATAGTTATGACCAAAAACGACATAAAACGCATAGTCCGCCTAGGTCTTAGGGAAGACATTCCGTACGGAGATATCACGACCGATTCCGTTGTGCCTTCGCAAAGCCGGTCGCGCGCCAGGATATTTGTCAAAGAAAATGCGATCCTCTGCGGACTTCCATTGGCCGCGGCTGTCTTTAAACATTTGAGCCCTACAATACGGTTACGTTGTCTTGTCAAAGAAGGCACTGTTCTTCGCAAAAATACGACCGTGTTAACTCTAGAAGGCAGAACACGGGCCATTTTAACAGGGGAGAGAACAGCGCTTAATTTCTTAAGTTATCTTTCGGCCATTGCCACCCAAACCCGCAGATTTGCCGATCAGGTTCGTCCCTATAAAGTGCAGATCTTAGATACTCGCAAAACAACACCGACATTGCGTTTTCTGGAACGTTATGCCGTGCGCATCGGTGGCGGGGTCAACCATCGGGAAAACCTTTCACAGGCGGTCATGATCAAGGATAACCACTGGATGTCGTTGCGCGAACGTTCGATGAGCGATGCCATCGACCAAATAAAGGATCAGCGCAAGGTCCCTGTCATCGTTGAAGTCGATCATTTAAAACAGCTTCAAAAGATTTTAAATACAAAAGCCGATATTGTCTTGCTCGACAATATGAGCCCTGCGCTTGTGCGTCAAGCTGTTGCCATGCGCAAAAAATTAAAAAGTACTATCTTGTTCGAAGTTTCAGGAGGGGTCAATATCGGCA
>CAZLRE010000142.1:0-5314 GCA_964561885.1 uncultured Planctomycetales bacterium
GGATAAAAATAATTCTTCCATTTATCCCCGCGGACTTAAGGAGCGCGCCCAAGTCGACGAATGGCTGGATTTCGGTTCGATGCACGTGGCCGCCTCAGTGAGTAAAGTTGTTTATAACAGGATCTTTGCCCCGATGCGCAAGGTGGAGGTGGATGAGCGTTCGGTCAAGGAGGGTCTGGAATTTCTCAGCCGGTTTCTTCCGGTGGTGGACCGCCAGCTGGCAGGCAACACATTTTTATTGGGAAGCTCGATCACGCTTGCGGATTTCAATATGCTCTCCGGCCTTGATCCTGCGGAAGCTGCCCACATTGAAATCAGCAACTATTCAAATATTTGCCGTTGGCGCAACGAACTTAAGAAGCAGGATTTTTATACCCGATGCCATAAAGAATACGGGGAATCGCTTAAACAACCCGCCAGGTAGTTTTAGATGAAAATATCGCTAGTTCAATTTAACGCAGGGCCCGACAAGAATGACAACATCCGTCGGGCTTTGTTGTTTGTAGAAGAAGCCGCCAGACGCGGGGCTAAATTTATTCTTTTGCCCGAGATCTTCCATTATCGCGGAGACTTAAGAAAGCCGGCTAATTTTAATGTTGCCGCTGAGGGGATTCCGGGAGATTCTTTAAGGCCGTTCATGGGATTGGCGGCTGACAAAAGGGTTTTTATTTTAGCCGGGTCTGTCGTAGAGCGCGCCGAAAGCGGCCGCAAGGCGTACAACACATCCATTTTGATCGATGCCAAGGGCCGGATCCAAGCCAAATACCGCAAGATCCATCTGTTTGATGCCAAAATCCAAACCGCATCATTAAAAGAATCAAAAATTTTTAATGCAGGGACCAGGGCCGTCGTGGGCAAGGTCGGGGAATTTTCGCTCGGAATGTCGGTTTGTTATGATCTGAGGTTTCCCGACCTTTATCAGGATTACCGTCGGGCCGGAGCGCATATCTTGAGCGTTCCGTCGTGTTTCACGCAGACCACGGGACAGGCTCATTGGGAGGTGCTATTGCGGGCGCGCGCGATCGAATCGCAGGCATTTGTTTTGGCGCCTAATCAGGTCGGCAAGGACGCCCGGGGGATTGTTTCCTATGGCAACAGCATGGCGGTTGGCCCCTGGGGAGAGATTCTGGCCAGAGGTTCCTCCAGCAAAGAAGAGATCATTTTTGCGGAAATTTCCCTTCGAGACATTAAAAAATCCCAAAAAATCTTGCCGGGTTTCCGAAAAACTGTTTAGAATGTTGATAATGGTCGGAAAAACTATGGCTTACTCTTAATGCTGAGGTTTTTATGAATAAAAAACGTTTAAAAGTGGCAGTCACGGGAGCGGCCGGACAGATCGGCTACGCCCTTTTATTTAGAATCGCTGCGGGAGAGATGTTCGGCCAAGATGTTGAGATAGACCTGAGCTTGCTTGAGCTGGAAAAGGCTTTGCCGGCCTTGGGCGGGGTTGTCATGGAGCTTGATGATTGCGCATTTCCGCTGTTAAGATCGATCAAGACATCGAGTGTTCCTCAGGAGGCTTTTACCGGCGCCGATTGGGCTTTATTGGTCGGAAGCGTTCCGCGCAAAGAGGGCATGGAACGGGGAGATCTTCTCAAGATCAACGGCGGCGTTTTTATTGAGCAAGGAAAAGCATTGTCGCAAAGCGCTGACCGGGGCTGCAGGGTTCTTGTCGTCGGGAATCCATGCAACACCAACGCCTTTATCGCCAAAAGCGTTGCCGAGGGGATGAACCCAAAGAATTTTTTTGCCATGACCATGCTCGATCAAAACCGCGCCAAGGCCCAGCTAGCGCAGAAGGCCGGAGTTGCGGTGACCGATGTTAAAAATGTCGCCATTTGGGGCAATCATTCAGCAACACAGTACCCGGATTTTTATCATGCCACCATCAAGGGCCGTCCGGCGACGGATGTGATCAGCGACGCCCAATGGCTTCAAACAACATTTATAGAGACGGTTCAAAAGCGCGGCGCTGCGATCATTAAAGCGCGCGGACTTTCATCGGCAGCTTCAGCCGCCAACGCCGTTGTTGATACCGTTCGAAATATCATAAGACCGACTCCCTCCGGAGAATTCTTTTCGGCCGCTGTGTCATCCGACGGAAGCTACGGCATACCTAAAGGAATCATGTTCGGATTCCCATTGCGCACCGACGGAAATAACTGGGAGGTCGTTGGAGGCATGAAACATAACGATTTCGCCCAATCAAAGATTAAAATCACGCTCGATGAATTGATTTCTGAAAAAGAAACCGTTGAGCAAATGTGCCAACTTTAATATGGCGAACCACGACCAGATCGACAAAGAACTTGTTTTTGAAAACACGCCCCTGCAGAACCTGAGAAACATTCTGTTTAACGCCGATGCGTCCATGATCATGCAGGCAAATATTTCGAGACCGGGAAATTTTTCAATAACACCGGACCCCGAGCAAAAAGGAGTCTCCAAGACAGATATACGAAAAGCGATCAATAAGGTGTGTTCTGTGCCGGAAAAGTATGTGTCCGCAGCATTTGTTGGCAGAATTACCTGCGAACTGTGTTCCCCAGATGCCAAAAAGGCAAACACAGAAGAATATTTTTTTAATAATATATATATTAATAGGATAAGCGAAATAATACGCTTTAGCGCGGTGCTGCAGCAGTCGGCCCCTTAAATATATAGCACAGGCTTGCAATTTATGTCATTGCAATGTATACTTTGTGGGAATTTACAATTTATTAAGGAGATTAGTTCATGTTTGTAAACAAGACGCTTACAGGTAAGCTGCTGGCAGGTTTTTTATTGTTTGCCGTTAGCGGGCTTACGGGCTGCGATCAGATATCCGCAGCTTATGATAAATTAACAAATAAAAATCCCAAAAAAGTCGACCCTACCCCGGCACAATCATCGCCAGAGATTCCCAAAGCAGAAAATAACCAAGCCACGCCTCAGCCAACATCAGAGAATTTGCCTGACAATATTGTCGCGCGCGTTGGGAATTGGTCGCTCACCATTGATGACTTTAACGGCAAGTTGGCCAAGCTAAAAGAAATATTGCCCGAATTCGATCCGACGGATGTGAGTTCCAAGAAACTGATCCTCGAAGAATTGGTCCGCCAGGAGCTTTTGGTTAAGGACGCCGAAGATATCGGCATCGCCAAAGATAAAGAGATCTTGGAAACCGTTGAAGATTTCCGAAAAACATTACTTGTCCAGGAAGTTGCCACTCAACTGACCAAGGACGTCAAAGTTACGGAAGAAGAAGCTAGAGAATATTACGATAAAAATAAAAGCGATTTCAACGTGAAGACAGAGTGGAAGGTTCGGGAGATCGTTGTCCCCAGCGAGACGGAAGCCAACGAAATTTTAGTTCAGGTTTTGCAGGGCGGTGATTTTGTGGCGATTGCCAAGGAAAAATCTAAGTCGGCAACCGCTGCTAAAAGCGGCGATATGGGTTGGGTTGAGAAATTTCCTTTCGAACAGATGCGGGCGGCAGTCACAGCCCTGGAAAAGGGAAAGACAAGCGGCGTGTTTAAGGGGCCCAGCGGTTATTATATAGTGAAGTTGGAAGACAAGCGCGGGGGCGCGCCGAAACCATTTTTGGCCGTCAAAAGCGACTTGATTAAAAGACTCACTCTTAACAAGCAACAGGAGGCGGTTTTAGATCACCTCAATGGGCTGGCTGCAAAGACCAAGATCCAAGTGAACGAAGAGTTGTTAAAATAATCGGCATAGATCCGAAGGTGTTTAAAGGCTGGAGTAATCAGGAGAACTTCGCATGAATCCGGAAAATAAAAAACAAATTTTAATCATTGTGCTTGCGATCGGCGCGGGTATTGTCGCCACGGTCATGACCGCCGGCTACGTCCAAAGTAAGATCGAAAGCGAGCGCGTGGCGATGTCCAAGCAATTGCAGGCCAAACAACAAGAATTTATGACCATGCAGCAGCAAAGCCTGCAGCGCGTCGATGCCTTGACCCAGGAGATCGTCGCCCTTAAGCAGTCGCAGGAGCAGGTCAAGCAACAGGCTATCGCGGCCGCACAGGCAGCGGCCAGAACGTCACCAGTCGGTGTCGGCGGCGCCGGTGGCGAGAAACCGAGAAAGCCTTCACTGGCATTGCGAACGCCTCCGGGCAAAAGAGCGGTTACTGTGCTCATTGATTCTCTGGCAGCCGTCGGCGGCCTTGTAGACCCGGGCGACTTTGTGGATGTCATCGCACAGCTCAACATTCCCAAAGGCACCAAAGAAGACAAGAAAGATATTGTCACCGTCATGGTTTTTCAGCACCTCCAGATTTTGGCCATAAATACCAATTTGGACGATCGCGGCGCTTATGATGATCAACAGGCGGTCAACAGCTTGAAGATCACATTTGCAGTCGAACCGCAGGAAGCCGGATTTATGTCATTTGCCGAGCAAAACGGGAAAATCCAGCTCGCCCTGCGTTCACCCACCGAGAAAAAGACCGAGCAGATCAAAACATCAACATGGAAAACCCTCGCTGATTATATACTTCAGAATCAAGGCGCAGATATCGGCGTAGGCACGGGTGCCGGAGATGAATTGAAAGGAAAGAAAGCGTCAGTCGAGTCTGTCGATGTGAAGGAAGCTAAACCATATATCCAGATCTTCAGAGCGGGTAAGGAGCTATAACGTTATGGCCGCAAACCGATATTCCATAAAGTTCAAGATTTTGACAATCATCGTTATCTTTGCTTTGCCGATCGTTCTTATGGGGCATCGCGAGGTCAGGGCTTACGATGATTCGCAAGACGTTGAGATGGTTAAGGGAGACCTTCAAAGCGTTAAGGTAAAAAATCTATCTCGTGTTTCCATTGTCGAACCTAACATTGCCGACATTTCGGATGCACAAACAGAAGAAGTCACGGTCATGGGCAAACGTGCCGGCCAGACGGTCATGTTCATTTGGGACGATGACGGCAAGAGGGCAGTCAATATCCGTGTTGTTGAGGAAGACCTTGAGTTAGTTAAAGCGCGTATTGCCCGATTGGTCCAGAAAGCCGAGATCAAGGGCGTAAGTTTAGATGCCAACAGCTTGGAAGGGCGGGTCGTTGTTACTGGCGCGCTGGAAGAAGCTGATAAAGAAAAAATGGATAAGATTCTCGAAGCTTTTGATGAGAACGTCATCAACATGCTCAAAGAGAAAATTTATGGCGAGCAAATCCAGATCGACGTTCAGATCACCGAAGTTAACGAAAGTTTGACCAAAAGCATAGGTTTTAATTGGTCTGGCGGCGGCGACGACTTTTCTCTTACATATAGCGAGACCCTTCCGGGACCGGATGGAAGCATAGGTGATTTTTTCAAGAT
>CAZLRE010000143.1:0-5311 GCA_964561885.1 uncultured Planctomycetales bacterium
GCATCACGAAAAAAGAGGCTGAACGCAGGGCGGATGAAGACATGTTCGCCTCTAAAGCTGACCGCGAAAAAGGGGCCGTCTATATTTTTGTGCTCAATAAGCGTTATGATATTGATGGAAATGTCGGGTACAACACAGCCAAATACATCAATCATTCATGTGATCCGAATTGCGAGACCGAGATCATCCGCGGTAAGATTTGGGTGATCGCACTTAAGGATATCCGTCAAGGGGATGAATTAAGTTATAACTACGGATATGATCTTGATGATTACGAAGAGCATCCGTGCCGGTGCCGTACCAATCGTTGTGTCGGATATATCGCCTCCGAGGAACTTTGGCCACGGCTTCGTAAAATGATCACTCAAAAAGGCGGGACATGGCTTCATTCTTGAACCATATGGTATGGGTCGCTTTGGGTGGATCTTTAGGCTCTGTGCTGAGGTTTTTTATTGTGACCGTGTCTGGCCGGTTATGTCCGGCCGCGGTCTTTCCGTACGGCACTCTTTTGGTGAATGTCTTTGGTTGTTTTATCATCGGATGGATCGGGACGCTCGCCGCGGATAAGATCACCCTGAGCGCTGAAATGCGGGTTTTTCTGTTTACCGGGATATTAGGCGGGTTTACAACCTTTTCCGCTTTTGGTTACGAAACCTTTTACCTGTTTAGAACCTCCCAGGTTCATTTGGCACTGTTAAATGTCCTTGCCAACTGTTTTTTAAGTTTAGGCGCAGTTTGGCTCGGGTGCATCATTGCTAAGATATGACTGAGCGCCGCTTCATCGAATTTTAATAATCCCTTCATTGCAATTTAACACGGTTTTTATAAAATTCTCCGTGCTCGTGGCATGTCCTTATGTTAAGAATCCTTTGTGTTTGCATACACAACAGCTCCAGAAGTCAGATGGCCGAAGCGTTTTTGAATAAGCTTGGTGAAGGACGGATTTCTGCGCAAAGCGCAGGTTTAACCCCAGGGCGTCTTAATCCGCGGGTTGTCGCGGTGATGGCGGAGATTGGCGTTGATATTTCCAAGAACAGGACCAAAGACGTTCAGGAATTTATCGACCGTAAGGAGCAATTCGATTACGTGGTGACGGTCTGCGATGAAGCCAGCGCCGAACAGTGCCCGAATTTTCCCGGCAAGGCCCGAAGACTTCATTGGGCTTTTGAGGATCCCGCATCCTTGACCGGCAGCGAGGACGAACGGCTTGCCAGGACGCGCCACATCCGTGATCAGATCCGATTACGGGTTTCAGAATGGTTAAAATCGATCCATTTGAAGGGTTAGTTTTATGAAAACAAAAATTGCTGTTATCGAAGATGACAGAGACATTAATGAATTGATCGCATATAATCTTCAAAAAGAGGGTTTTGAGGTCATCCGCTCTTTGGACGGAGGTCAGGGGCTTTTTTTGATCCAGAAAGAAAGGCCAAGCCTTGTGATCCTGGATCTTATGCTGCCCGGCATGGACGGCCTGGAGGTATGCCGTGCTTTAAAGCACGATGAAAGGACCAAGAATATTCCCATTATCGTGGTTACGGCCAAAGGCGAAGAATCGGACGTGGTCGTCGGTCTTCAGCTTGGGGCGGATGATTACATCACAAAGCCTTTTAGCGTCAAGGTCCTTTTGGCCCGGGTAAAAACTATTTTCCGGCGTGAAAAGAGGGGCCATTCGCCGGAAGTTTCACAGGCGGTCCGGCGTTTTGAAGGCATCGCCATTGATCTGCCGAAACACAAAGTGACGGTGGGCGATGAGTCCGTGGCTTTGACCGCCATTGAATTTGCCATTTTGGAGTTCTTGTCGCGTTCTCCGGGACGGGTGTACACCAGAGATCAGATCCTCGACAATGTCTGGAAGGACGGCAAGTTCATTATTGACAGGGCGGTGGATGTCCATGTGCGCGGGCTTCGCAAGAAGCTCAAGGACGGTGCGGATTATGTTGAGACCGTCCGCGGGGTGGGGTATCGTTTTAAGGAAGATGAATGATACGCTCGCTTAAGAAAATGCTCAAACGCCTGGTCTTATCCTACATGCTGGTGTTGTGGGCCGGGCTCGGGTTATGCGTTTGGCTTTTGAAGATACCCGGCGTCAATCCGTTCGGATTGTTGGCTGTTTCCTTCGTCCTGGCCTTTTGCACCATTCTGGTCACACGGTTTTTCTACATCAATCCCATCCTCATGATGATCGACGTCACCGAGCGCATCAAGCGCGGTGATTTTTCCCGCCGGATCAATATCTACTATCATAACGAATTGGGCGACCTTGTTCGGAACCTCAATGAGATGTCGCAAGTTCTGCAAGATCAGATCCAGCAGATCACGCATGACAAGAATGAATTGCAGGCGATCTTATCCAGCCTTGTCGAAGGTGTCGTGGTCATCAACGCCGACGGCCGGATGATGTATTTGAGCCCGAATTTCTCTGATCTTCTGGATGTCCGTTCACGGGAAGCTGAGGGACGTTTATACTGGGAGGTCATCCGCAATCAGGAGATCAATGATTCGATCAAGTCAGCGCTTGAACACCGCATGGCCGTCAAAAAGGACATTGATGTCATCGGGCCGCAGGACGCGTATTTCAGCATGCAGATCTCGCCTGTCATGGGGGATGAACAAAAACTGTTAAGCGTGGTGGCGATCTTCCACGACATCACGGAACTCAAGAAATTCGAACGTCTGCGTACCGAATTCGTCGCCAATGTTTCGCATGAACTCAAGACCCCGCTGACATCCATCAAGGGTTTTGTCGAAACTCTTCAATCGGGCGCCATCAAAGAACCGGAACATGCCAGAAGGTTTTTGGATATCATCGACCAGCAGACCAAACGGCTTGAAAATCTTGTGAACGATCTATTGACATTATCGTCGCTGGAATCGCAGCAAATGCCCATGGATTTTCAGGAAGATAAGATCGATGCGATCATCTTCTCCGTCATGGATTCCTACAAAACGCAACTGGAACGCATGAACCATGATGTCCGCGTGAATGTGGCTAAGAATTTGCCGATGGTCACTGTCGACCGTCAGCGCATCGAACAGGTTTTCTTGAACCTCCTGGATAACGCTGTCAAATTCACGCCCCAGGGCGGCCGCATTGAGATCCAAGCCCTGCAGGATGGCGATCAGGTAAGGGTGGACGTGCGCGATAACGGCATCGGGATAGCGCCGGAGCATATCCCGCGTTTATTCGAACGATTCTACCGAGTGGACAAGGCGCGTTCAAGGGACCTGGGAGGAACAGGCCTTGGACTTTCCATCGTCAAACACATTGTTCTGGCCCATCGGGGGAATCTCACCGTTGCCAGCAAGGTCGGTGAAGGTTCCACCTTCTCCGTTTTTCTTCCCGCCATAAATACGTAAATTTCTTCTGTTTTTGCGTAAGTGAATTGTAGAATGGTCATATGGAACATATGGATCATGTCAGTCATTCGCTTATTGCCTACATCGGCGAGATATTTTTCCCTGTCCTTTTAGGGTTCCTCTTCAGCGGAATTATCCACGAGTTCGTCTCCGACCGTTTTGTGCAGAAACATTTCGGGAATAATTCTATAGGGTCGGTGTTTACCGCCACATGGATCGGCGCTCTATTGCCGGTGTGTTGTGTCGGATCGCTGCCGATCGCGGTGACTCTGCGCCAAAAGGGGGCGCGTTTAGGCCCGATCCTGGCATTTTTAGTGACAACCCCGGCCACGTCAGCTCCTGCGATCTTTGTCTCGATCAAACTGATGGGGCTGGCTTACACGGTCTTTATGGTGGTTGCGGTGATCCTTATTGGACTGATCGTTGGGTTCATCGGGAATTTCCTAAAGGTTCCGGATTTCCAGAAAAGCAATACCGATCCGGATTGTTGTTGTAATGATCACACAACGGATGAAGTTAAAAAGGTCGCAGGTTTCGCAAGGCTTAGGAATGTCCTTAATTATGCCCTGATCGAGCTGCCCCGTAAGATCGGGTTGGAGATCTTGATCGGGGCCGTTGTGGCCAGTGTGATCGTTTCTTTTGAGAGTGTCCGTGATTTTGTGCGCGCGCAGCTTTCGGGGTTCAAAGGTTATCTTCTTTTAGTCGTGATCGGGTGCATTGATTATGTTTGCTCCACCGCAAGCGTTCCTGTTGCGGATGCCTTGGCGAAATCCGGGGTCAGTTATGGAAAATCTATGGTTTATTTATTGATGGGGCCGATCACCAGTTATGCGACCATCCTGGTTATCCGCAAAGAATTCGGCATAAAAGTTTTGACTGTCTATTTGGCAGTTATTGCCTGTGGTTCTGTGGCTGCAGGATGGCTTTACGACCTGTTTTTTAGCTCAAACTTTATGGGATAACTCTTGAGGAGCCCAGGCAGGTGTGTTAATATTTTGACGATGCTCATCCTCCGTCACATAATATTAATCATATTCATTACTTCAGCGTTCGGTTGTTTTTCTTCAGCGCCCAAGAACGAAACACCGCCCAATCTTACGTTAGGGATTCCAACAGGCAAGATCATTGACCGGGATACCTTTGCCAAAGGGGGCACCGTGGCCATTCTGCCGTTTAAGGCAGGCGAGCAAGCCACGGCAAATCCTCAGCTCGACAGGATCGCGCTGATGATCGCCAAAGGGGTCATCGATTATCTTAATGAACAAAAAACACCCTATCAGATTTTGACCACGCAGGACCAGGGCAGCCCGGAGATGGTCATCGACGGATATATCCAAGATTTCAAGAGGCCGGGCAAATTAAGCCGTTGGGTCTTTCGCGACAAGCAAACCCGATTAAGCGTCAGCGGTCAGATGACCCTTGCAAAAACAAAAGAACGGATCATGGTCTTTCAGACCGCCAAAACAATGGTGGATCCCAAAAAAGACGGGCTGGACGTGGCGTATCAGACCGGACAGGACCTGGGGCGTTTTATTGTTGATGCGTTGGGTGATGAATAAATTTCTGGACGGTTGATGTATTAAAAAATAGCAGGAGTTTCGTGTGATCGTCGTAACAGGCGCTGCCGGATTTATCGGCAGCTGTATTGTGGCTAAACTTAACGAGCTTGGGCGTCAAGACCTTATTCTGGTCGATCATTTTGAAAGTGATAACGATCCCAAGCGCGCCAATTTAACGGGTAAGAAATATAAGACATATGCCGACAAATCAACATTTCTAGGCGATGTCCTTGCCGGACGCGCTAACAACGATGTGACCGCTGTCATTCACATGGGCGCGTGCAGTTCAACGATCCTGCAGGATGAAGCGTATTTTACGGAGAATAATTTCCAGTACTCGTGCCATATGGCCGAATGGGCGTTTAAGATCAAGGCCAGGTTTATTTATGCGA
>CAZLRE010000144.1:0-5257 GCA_964561885.1 uncultured Planctomycetales bacterium
CCCTTAAGGACCTCATGGAAGACGGTGTTGTGCGCGTCGGCGCGGAAGTCAAGGCCGGGGATATTCTCGTCGGTAAAGTCACTCCCAAGAGCGAAAAGGAACTTTCCCCCGAAGAAAGACTTCTGCGCGCGATCTTTGGTGAGAAGGCAGCCGACGTTCGCGATACCTCTTTGACATTGCCCCCGGGCATCGAAGGTGTAGTCGTGAATATCGAATCCTTCCAGCGCAACGAGCGCGGCCGCAAATCCAAGGAAGATAAATCCAAGGAATCCGCCGCCGTTGTCAAGATCAAGGAATATTACGCCCAGGAAATCCAGTTCATCGTCGATGAAAAAGACATCAAACTAAGCAAGGTGATGGGTATCGACAAAAAGAAAGTCAACAAATTGATGGTTGATGATCTTGAAGAAGACAGCGAACCGCGTCAATTGTTGGAATTCTATAATGATAAGATCGCCGAGCTCGTGGAAGAAGAAGAGCGCGAGATCGACCGTGTCCGTCGGGGCGATGAGCTTCCGGCCGGTGTTCTCAAACGCGTGGTCGTTTATGTGGCCACCAAACGCAAGCTTCAGGTCGGCGATAAAATGGCCGGCCGTCACGGGAACAAAGGTATTGTCTCGCGCATCGTTCCCCAAGAGGACATGCCGTTTCTATCTGATGGCCGACCGGTGGACATCATCTTAAATCCGCTAGGCGTTCCTTCCCGTATGAACGTCGGCCAATTGCTCGAGACCCATCTGGGATGGGCTGCTCATGCGCTCGGGTTTTACGCTGAAACTCCGGTCTTTAACGGCGCGACCGAAGAAGAGATACGTCAGCATCTTAAAGAAGCTGGACTTTCCGAAGACGGAAAGACGGTCGTTCATGACGGATTCTCCGGCGAACCGTTCGCCCAGAAGGTGACCGTCGGCGCCATCTACATGCTGAAACTCAACCACTTGGTTGATGAAAAGATCCACGCCCGGTCGATCGGTCCGTACTCGCTGGTCACCCAGCAGCCGCTTGGTGGTAAAGCCCACTTCGGTGGACAGAGATTCGGGGAAATGGAAGTGTGGGCGCTGGAAGCTTATGGCGCGGCGTACACGCTGCAGGAAATGTTGACGGTCAAATCCGACGACGTGACCGGCCGAAGCCGCATTTATGAAGCGATTGTCAAAGGCGAACAAGCCTTGGCCCCGGGCACTCCGGAGTCGTTCAATGTTTTGGTCAAGGAATTGCAGGGCCTTTGTTTGGATATACGCCTGGAAAGAGCGGAAGGCACCGAAGCTCAACCAACCGATGCAACGGAATCTGAAGACAAGAAGGGTTAATAATTGTCTATGAGCAAAATCGATATCAAGAATCAAGACCGCATCACGATCAAGATCGCATCTCCGGAGATCATTTCTTCCTGGTCCAAGGGCCCGGTCAAGAAGGCGGAGACGCTCAATTACCGCACGCTTAAACCCGAGAAGGACGGTCTTTTTTGCGAACGCATCTTCGGACCTATCCGCGACTGGGAATGCAACTGCGGAAAGTATAAGGGGATCAAATTCAAGGGGATCACCTGCGACCGTTGCGGAGTATTGGTGACCCGTTCATCCGTCCGCCGCGAACGCATGGGCCATATTGAATTGGCTTGTCCGGTCACGCACATCTGGTTCTACAAGGCTGTCCCATCGCGTTTGTCGGCCATGCTGCAGATTGGCCTTCGCGATCTGGAAAAGATCATTTATTACGAAGAGTATGTTGTTATTGACCCGGGTCAGACTCCGCTGAAAAAGAAGGAGCTTCTTTCCGAAGATCAATATCAGGATGCTTTGGTCAAGCACGGCGGGGCTTTCAAGGCCAAGATCGGCGCTGAAGCCATCCGTGATCTTTTGCGCGAGATCGATCTCAACACATTGTGCAAGAAATTGCGCAAGGACCTTGAGACGTCCAACCCGAACGGCACCAATTTTAAGAAGATCGCCAAGAACCTCAAGATCGTCGAAGATTTTAAGATCTCCGGCAACCAGGCCGATTGGATGATCCTGGATATCCTCCCGGTCATTCCTCCGGACCTGCGTCCGCTCGTTCCGCTGGAAGGCGGACGTTTCGCGACATCTGACTTGAACGATCTTTATCGTCGAGTTATCAACCGCAACAATCGTTTGAAAAAATTGATCGACTTAAACGCGCCTGAGATCATCATCCGCAACGAAAAACGCATGCTGCAGGAAGCGGTCGACGCATTGTTGGATAACGGCCGTCATGGACGTCCGGTCTTAGGTTCCGGGAACCGTCCTTTGAAGTCCCTTTCCGACATGTTAAAGGGAAAGCAAGGCCGTTTCCGTATGAACCTTTTGGGTAAGCGCGTTGACTACTCCGGCCGTTCGGTCATCGTCGTTGGGCCTGAACTTAAATTGCATCAGTGCGGTCTGCCTAAGAAGATGGCTCTCGAGTTGTTTGAACCGTTTATCATCCGGAAACTGCGTGAAAAAGGTTTTGTGCACACGATCAAAGGCGCCAAACGCATGGTTGAACGTGCCAAGATCGAGGTTTGGGACATTTTGGACGACGTGATCAAGGATCATCCGGTCATGCTCAACCGCGCACCGACCCTTCACCGTCTTTCGATCCAGGCATTTCAGCCGATATTGATCGAGGGTAAAGCCATTCGTCTTCATCCGCTCGTTTGTACCGCGTTTAACGCTGACTTTGACGGTGACCAGATGGCTGTTCATATCCCGCTTTCGTTGGAAGCGCAGATCGAATGCCGCTTGGAACTTTTGTCGGTCAACAATCTTTTTTCACCCGCCGACGGCCGGCCGGTCATGTCACCGACTCAGGACATCGTTCTTGGGTTGTATTATCTGACAAAGGAAAAACCCGGCGCCAAGGGCGAGTCACATTTGTTTGCCAGCGCGCAGGAAGCCCTGATCGCTTATCATGACGGTTTGGTCGATATGCATGCGCGTATCAAGCTGCGCATCGAAGGTTCTGTTTGGGGTGAAGAAAAGCCATCCCTGGTCATTACCACGGACAGCAAAGGGAAGGGCAAGCCAGAGACGGCATCCAGCACCACAAAGACCAACATCATCGAAACGACCATTGGGCGCATTATGCTCAATGAAGTTTTACCTCTCAACTTCGGTTATGTGAACGATCTTTTGGACAAAAAGAAGATCGGTAATGTGATCTCCGACTGTTTCAAAAGATTCGGCCAGCATCTGACCATTAAACTTCTCGACGATCTTAAGCAATTAGGCTTTATCAAGGCCACCGAGGCTGGAATTTCTATCAGTATGGCGGATCTGACCGTTCCTGAGGAAAAGGCCAAGGTCATTGCCACCTCCAAAGGTGAAGTTGCCAAGATCGAGGACCAATATCGTAAAGGTATCATCACCGGACGCGAACGCTACAACAAGATCATCGACGTTTGGACCCACACGACGGAAATCCTGTCGGATATGGTGTTCAAGAAGATGGATCAGTTCAATCCGGTGTACATCATGGCGGATTCCGGCGCGCGCGGTTCTAAACTTCAGATCCGCCAGCTTTCCGGTATGCGCGGGCTCATGGCCAAACCGTCGGGTGAGATCATCGAAAACCCGATCACGGCCAGTTTCCGTGAAGGCCTGACCGTATTGGAGTATTTCATCTCAACGCACGGTGCGCGTAAAGGTTTGGCGGACACCGCGCTTAAAACAGCCGACGCCGGTTATCTGACCCGTCGTCTGGTTGACGTTGCCCAAGAGCTTGTCGTGACCGAGGATGATTGCGGAACGTTAAACGGCATCACCGTTTCCGCCATCGTTGAAGGTGATGAACTTGTTGTTGCTTTGAAAGAACGCATTGTCGGCCGTGTCGCTTTGGACAACATCGTTGATATCGTCACCGACCAGCAGGTTGTTTTAGCAGGTGAAGAGATCACGGAAGAAAAAGCTGACATGATCGAGCAGCTCGGTATTGAGAAAGTCCGTATCCGCAGCGCTTTGACTTGTGAAGCTGGTCGCGGCGTTTGCGTGAAGTGTTATGGACGCAATCTGGCCACGCACCGCATGGTGGAATTGGGTGAGGCCGTCGGTACGATCGCGGCTCAGAGTATCGGGGAGCCCGGTACACAGCTGACCATGCGCACGTTCCACATCGGTGGTACGGCATCCCGTACGATCGAACAATCGTTTATCAAGACCAAGAACAAAGGTATTGTGAAATACCATCAATTGCGCGTCGTTCAAAAGGGCAAAGAATTCATTGTTTTGAATCGTAATGGTGCGGTCAGCATCAACAATGAGTACGGCCGTGAATTTGAACGCCATGCATTGCCTCAGGGTACAGCGCTCGTGTTCGCTGATGGTGTCTCGATCGACAAGGGTGAGATCTTGGCGACTTGGGATCCTTATACGATCCCGATCATCACCGAAGTCAAAGGTATTGTTAAGTTTGAAGACCTGAAAGAGGACATTACTGTCCGCGAAGAACAGAACCCTGTGACGGGTGTTACCGAACGCGTGGTCGTTGAGCACAAGCAGGAATATCATCCGCAGATCATCATTATCGACGACAAAAAAGAAGTTGTCGGGATCTATTCCATTCCCGTCGGTGCGCACATCCTCGTTAGTGACCAGGATACTGTCGCGGGCGGTGAGCTTGTGGCCAAGATTCCCCGCAGCATCGGAAAAACACGCGACATCACCGGTGGTCTTCCCCGAGTCGCCGAGCTTTTTGAAGCCCGTCGTCCCAAGGATCCGGCTGTTATCAGCGAGATCGATGGTTTCGTGGAGTTCGGCCAGGATAAAAAAGGACTTAGAACCATTGTTGTTAAAAGTCCGACAGGGATGGCGAAAGAATACACCATTCCGCACGGCAAACATCCGAACGTTTATAAAGGCGACAAAGTTTTTGCGGGCCAACAGTTAACGGACGGCCCGGTTGTTCCGCAAGATATTTTGCGTGTTTGCGGTGACAAGGTTTTGCAGGAGTATCTTTTGAATGAGGTTCAGGAAGTTTATCGTTTGCAAGGTGTGCGCATTAATGATAAACATATCGAGCTCATTATTTCTCAGATGCTTAAAAAAGTCCGCATCGATGATGCCGGTGACAGCGAGTTTTTAGTTGGCGAACAGATCGATAAAAATTTGTTCAAAAAGGCCAATGAAGCCATCATTAAGAAAAAAGGAAAACCGGCTTCCGCAACACCGCTTTTATTAGGCATCACAAAGGTCTCTTTGACGACGGAGAGTTTCATTTCCGCAGCGAGCTTCCAAGAGACAACAAGAGTCTTGACAGAAGC
>CAZLRE010000145.1:0-5198 GCA_964561885.1 uncultured Planctomycetales bacterium
GGCTTCGGTTATAAGGGAAGAGCGCGCCTCGGCAAAGGCATTTGTCTGACCGGCATCGGCGATTATGAAGGCGCGGCCAAGGAGCTTGAGCAGGCGGTCGTGGATTCTCCGGATGACGCCTTTGTTGCGATGCGCGCGCGTTTTGCGCTGGCCAACAACGCGACGTATCTGAAGAATTTTGACATGGCCGCGAAAGTGTATCTGGTCGTCGACGTTCTTTACAACGACCCGGAATTCGCGCCCAAGGCGCTCATACGCGCCGGCGATATTTTAATGGAACAGCTCAATAATAAAAAAGAGGCCGTGAACGCTTACACCAAGATCGTTGAGGTCTATCCCAACGCTCCGGAAGCGGCTCAGGCCCAAGAGAAGCTGGCACAACTCAAGTGAAAGAGCAGAACAAAAGAAAAGCATTTCTCTCCATCGGTATTTCGCTGGCCGTTCACGTCGTGATGTTGATCGTGGCGCTCAACATGGTCATCGTGGGGTTCACCTTCGCGCCGCGCGAAGCCTCATCCCTGATCCATGTTAAATTGGACAACCGCCAGCTGACCTCCAAGCCCCAGGGCCAGGACCTGGATAAGACTACCCAGGAGCCGCGCGTCACCATGCCGGACTTGGGCGAGCCGTTGTGGACCACGACCATTCAGGGCGAGGATGTCATTCCGCAAAGCCCGTCGGAATCGGCCGCGGGCGATCCGGAGGATGTCATCGTCACCGAACAAAGCAGTGTGGAGGTGGTGGTCGAAAAGATCGCAGACCAGGGGGCTTCGCGTCCCAGCAAACAGCGCGTGCCGCAGAGCCGCATGGTTTCCGCTGAGAATATCCTCAAGGAATTTGTTCCCTCGACCGCCGACTCCAGAAAAGAAGACCAGGAGCTTCCCAAATCGTATGCCGAGGGAGCAGATGCCACGGATTCCGGGATTTTAAGTTTCAGCGTTGTTGAGTCCGACAGCGAAAGCAGGCTGCAGGGCGCGCCCAAGCACAATCTCCAAATACCTTTCGACAGCAAGACCGTGACCAAAGACATCAAAGCGTTTCTGGCTTATGAACTGCTGACCTATGAAGACCCGCAGGACAAGGGCAAATATTTCAGATTAAGCGTGCGTGTCGAGGAAACGCCGGTCACCCTGCCGTCCATTCCCAAGGAGATCATTTTCCTGGTGGATGCATCGAATTCCATCGGGGAAGAACGTATCGAGCAGTTCAAGAAAGGCCTGGCGGAATGTTTCAACAAGCTCGGTATGGAGGATAAATTCAACGTCATGGTCTTTAAGAAGACCATGGTCAAATATATGCCCAAATCCATTGCGCGCGACCAGTCCAGTATTTCGAACGCCAATCAATTCCTTGCTGGGTTTAAGCCCGGCTCCAAGACCGACGTGTATGACGCGGTGTTAAATTCGATCGAGGTCCAGGAGCCCATGAAACCCACGTATATCCTGCTTTTAAGCGACGGGCAGGCGACCCAGGGTGTTACTAATCCGCAGCAGATCATCAACCAGATCGCCAAGATCAACAAGGGACGCGTTCCGGTCTTTGCTTTCGGCGGCGGTATCGGGGTCGATGAGTATCTGCTGGAATTTCTCGCCTTCACCAACCGCGGCTGGGCGGAGTTCAGTCCCAAAGAACATCAGATCAGCAAATTTTTGACTGAGATGTACGACCACATCAAAGACCCGGTGTTGTTGAACCTGCGCTACTACACCAGCGGCCTGGATGAAAAGGAGATCTATCCCAAGCTTCTGCCGGATTTCTTCCGCGGTTCACAGTTCGTGCTTTACGGACGCTACAGCGATGAGCGCTCATTCTATCTTAAGCTTTTGGGCGATGCCCAGGGCGAGGTGAAGGAATATCTCATCACCGACGACGTTTCGCGCGCGGCCAAGGGCGGCCGCGAGATCGCGGTGGAATGGGCGTTTCGCAAGGTGTATGATCTGGTCAGCAAGCTGGAATACGACAAGGACAACCAGACCCTCTTGAAAGAGATCAAAGACCTCTCCAAAAAGTTTGAACTTAAAACGCCGTATATTGATAAGTAAAGATTTGTTATTTGATATTCCGATGTGAGGGATGGGATAAAGCGAATTGAGACCAACGCCATTTCTTTAAAGGTTCATTAGAAATTTGGTGTGCGGTCTCGTTGAGCATAGCCCAGTCCTCACATCGGAATCTTTATTTAAGAAATTTTAGAAACGTTTTTTAATTACGGTGATTTATGTCTGCGCAAGTTTTAAGCAGATTCGCGACCTGGACGCTTTACAGCGCGGCGTTCCTTTTCAGCCTTGCCTACCGCGCCTGGCGCAGCCGTATCCATAACGGCCGTTACGATCTTACGGCTGGCGACAAAACTCTTGAATTAAGAACCCACCTCGGCCGTTTTATCATCCACAGGCAAGAGAGGTATTTTGAGGCGGTCTATGCCGATAACCGCACCGTCAAGATCTCCTTCGATGACATACGCAACATCGAGATGCTGACCGAAGATGTTGAAGCTATGTGGCAGGAATTCTTGCTTGAGGGGTTCAGCATTTTTATCGATACCTTCGGCAAATACCGCGACGTGGTGCAGACGCATTCAATGGTTGTCGTGACCAAGGGATTCAAACGCTATCCGTTATTTATTATGAAGCAATATCTGGTCAAGGATTTCCTGAATCTGGGCATAATCCTTCAGCTGGATGTGCTGGCCATGTTGCGCCTCTATATGCCTATTGAAATGCGCACGCAGGAGATCTACGGGAAGTTCAAGGATTTCTTGGGCCGGGAATTCCGCTTCGACAGGGAGTAGACGAATGAAGGGAACAATGAACTTCAAGAATAAAGACCTTCCGCCGCTGTTGTTGGATGTGTCCAAGCGCGCGGGCAAGGCCATCGGCGATTACAAGATGATCGAGGAAGGCGACAGGATCGCGGTCGCGGTCTCGGGGGGCAAGGACAGCATTTCACTTCTGCATGTGCTTCGCCACCGCCAGAGTCTGGCGCCGATCAACTTCGAATTCGCGGCCGTGCACATTGATTTTGAGTTCGAGGATTTCAACCCTGCCAAGCTCATTGAATATTTCGAGGCCCACGGTTTTCCTTATCATGTCGAAAAAGTTCAGGCCATGAAAGGCGAGCGCTGGGAAGACATCGAGTGCTACTGGTGGTCGAAGAACCGCCGTAAGGCCCTCTTTGAGTTCGCGGACAAACACGGATTTAACAAGATCGCCTTCGGCCATCATCTCGATGACATTGTGGAAACCATTTTGCTCAATCAGTTCTACCGCGCGGAAATTGGCGCGATGCGTCCCAATCAGTCCATGTTCGACGGCAAGTTAAGCATCATCCGGCCCTTGGCCTACGAACGGGAGGAGAACATGCGCTTGCTCGCGGAAGAGCTCGGCATCCAGAGTATCGGTGGCCAGTCCAAATGCGCGAATGATGAAACTTCCCACCGCATGCTCATCAAGAAAATGCTGCGCGACTTCGAAAAAGACAATCCGCAGATCATGAAGAACATTTTTAACAGTATGAAGAATATCAAAACAGAGTATTTATTAAATACCTGAGCTTCAAGCCTGCCTTAAAGATTCATTGACAGAACACCTTTCCCGCGATAGTTTATAGGCCTTCATCGTTATCATTTATCCATATCCAAGACACACCTTTTAACCCAAACAGTCAAGTTACAGGAGATGGTATGCTTTATTCAAAATGGATCGTTGATTCTCTGCGTCTGTCCGTGTTCATTTTTTTACTGTTTATTGCCAATCTAAGCCATGCCGCACTCAACTGCACCGAGACCCCGGCCGATATACACGTCAGTTTGGCCTGGGCCGGCGCATCCCCCAATGATGTTTCTACACTCAACGGTTCCACCTCAACGCCCGGTCACTTACAAGGACGTCTCAGGCAATGCATTCCTGATGGCAGTGTGGAAGGCGAAGTCGGGACGTTCGAATGGCTTCCTCCGCAGGCAGGCGATGACGCGTATTTTGTGGGCGAGATCAACGGCCCCAACAGCGTGGCATTAAGCGGGCCGGATTTTAATTTCGTCAGCATACGTATGGGCAACGCGAATTTCACGGGAAGCCTGCACGCCAACGACGTGGTCATTCAGGAATATCTCCTCAATAGCCAGTTGAATTTCAACGGCGTCCACATTCTTGCGGAAGACGGCATTTTGATCGACAGCAACGACGGCGAGGAAACCCCAGACCTCGACCTTAAAGTGACTTTCACCGGCGGCACGCTCGCCACCCCCAAAGATATCAACATCGGCGCTTTGGCGCGCGCGACCACCCAGATCGACATGACAGGTGTCACCTTGACCGCGGACAAGCTCAGCATCCAGCCCGATTTTGACGGCGGCGGTTTTGTGGACATGACGATCAACGGCGGCCAAAGCTCGGTCGGCAGTGACGTCATGATCGGCCAGGTCATTGGCGGTGAGACGAACATTACATTTGACGGCGGGGCGCAGGCCCAATGGGCCAGCGGTTCCGGGTTCACCACGATCGGACACTCCGGCGATGTCAATTTGAAGATCAAAGGCGGCTCGGAGGTCAACACGCACGAAACATTCATCGGCTTTCAGCCTGAAACGGATGTCACCATCGAAGTTGAAAACGCCAAGTGGACCACCGGCAATGTGGTGTTCGGCGGATTCGGTGATGTCAACGTCACCGCCAACGCAGGCGCCGAGCTGAGCAGTCTCAACACCACCATCGGCAGTTTTAAGAATGACCAATACGACAATGACGCTCTTGTCACGCTCAACGGCGACGCCAAATGGAGCATCGACGGATTTTTAAGTGTGGGCTCTGAAGGCGAAGGCAAGCTCGTCCTTAACGATGACAGCACTGTTGACGTGTTCGGGGCGACGATCATCGGTGTTCTCGACGGGTCCAAAGGCACGCTCGAGGTCAACAGCGGCGATACTTTTGTCGCGCATCAGACGTTCGAAGTCGCCCGCAGCGGCATCGGGGAACTGACCGTCGGCAACGGCGGACATCTGGATGTCGAAGGGGATATGTTCATTGGAACGTTCAAAGGCAGTGTCGGTGATGCCACGATCAAAGGTCTTGGCCAGTTGACCGTTGACGGCAATCTGAATATTGGTAACGGCACACCGGGTGAGACCGATGATAACGGCTTCGGGACCCTGACCATTGAGAACGGCGGCACGCTTGAATTCGGCGCCGACAAAGAATTGC
>CAZLRE010000146.1:0-2714 GCA_964561885.1 uncultured Planctomycetales bacterium
ATCAGGATGGCATTTGTGTCGTTGATCATCTTGCCTTTGGGTCTGCTTTTGGGTGTATTTTTCCCCTTGGGGCTGTGCATGGTAGAAACAGCTCATAAGGAAGTTCTACCATGGGCGTGGGGGATCAATTGCGGCTTCAGCGTCTTAGGCTCTATTTTATCGATCATTATTGCCCAATTTTCCGGATTTAATTTTGTGATCTTACTGGCCTGCTTGATCTATTTTTGCGCCTGGATCGCCTTTACGCGGTTATCCTTCCATCTTGGGAAATAATAGCGGGAATTCTGACATGTAAAAGGTCGTTTAAAAATAAATGGTGTCTGTGAACTCAAGTTTCTGACGCAACATTCCTTTTATTATGCGAAACGACACCATTTTTTAACCGCGCCTACAGCAAAGCCTCAACTCTGGCAGCGCAGATCTTGTAGGAAGGCTGGCGGGAATACGGATCAAAGACGCCCAAAGTCAGTTGATTCGTTTGAGGATAATGCATGGGCATGAAGATCTGCCCTTGGGAGATCGTCGGCATGATTGATGCCTGCGCCTTGATCTCTCCGCGCTTGGTTGAAACCGAGACCCACTGCCCCTGGCGCACACCAAGCTTGCGCGCATCCGCAGGATTGATCTCCACATAGACGTCTGCCGGATACATTTTCTTTAAAACCTTGGATTTACCGGTCCTGGTCTGCGTGTGCCATTGCGATGATGTCCCGCGTCCGGTTAATAACGCCAGCGGATATTCGCTGTCGACCGGTTCCGGGTGCGGACGGATGTCGCTGAAGATGAGCTTTGCTTTTTGATCGTCATGAAAAAAGCGCCCGTCCTCAAACAGCCGGCGCTCCTGGGCAAATTCCACAGCCCCCTCCGGCAGCGGCCATTGGATGCCGCCTGCTTTATCGATCATTTGATAATCCCGGATGCCCGTGATATCGCACGGCATGTCTTTGGATAAGCGTTTCATGATCTGAAAAACAGCTTCGGGCGAATCCCATTCGCAGAACATATCCGCGCATCCCCAATAGCGCGCGATCAGCTTAAAGATATAAAAATCAGCCAGCGCAACGCCCGGCGGGCGCGCCACTTTTTTAATAAGCCCGTAACGGCGCTCGGAATTGATCATGGTGCCGTCTTTTTCTCCCCAGCCCGCGGCCGGCAACACAAGGTCCGCCATCATCGCTGTTTCTGTCGTGTGATACATATCCTGCACCACCAAGAATTCCAGTTTATCCGCGATCACCTTGCGGAATTCATTGCCGTTGATCCAGGAATGCCCCGGGTTAGTGCCGATGATCCAAAGCCCTTTGATCTTTCCGCGCACGACCCCTTCAATGATCTCATCATAGGCATAACTTCCCCTGTCAGGAATGCATCGGGCATCGATGCCGAGCAAAGACGCCACATGCCTGCGGTCGTCCTCGTTATAAAAATCGCGTCCGCCCAATAATCCGGTCGTATTACTGAACAATCGTGAACCCATGGCGTTGCATTGTCCGGTGATGGAATTCGCTCCTGTCCCCGTCCTGCCGATATTGCCTGTAATGAGCGCGAGATTGATGATGGCCTGCGCGGTGCGCACTGCCTCATAACCCTGATTAACGCCCATGGTCCACCAGAAGGACACGCGCTTTCTCTCATGGATCAATTGCGCGAAGGCCACAATATCATCGGGAGCCAGCCCTGTTTGTTCACTGACCCAGTCCGTATCGAATTTCTTGACGTGGTCTTTGAATTCCAAGAATCCCGTTGTGTGTGAATCGATATATTTCTTGTCGATCCAGCTGTTGGCGATCAAAACATTAGCTAAGCCATAAAGCAAAACCAGATCGCTCTTGGGTGTGATGGCGTAATGATGGGTCGCCGCCATCGCGGTTTCGGTTTTACGAGGATCAACGACCACGATCTTGGGATCATGTTTATTACGGCACACCCTCTGCCACATGATGGGATGCGCGATGCACGGATTGGCTCCGATAAAGATCAGACAATCCGATTCCTCAAAATCCGCATAGGTGTAAGGCGGCGCGTCATAACCGAACGATTGTTTATACGCCACTGCGGATGTGGCCATGCATTGACGGGTATTGCTGTCCCCGTGAACAATGCCCATGCCGAATTTGGCAAGCGCGCCCAAAAACGCCATCTCTTCGGTTGTGATCTGTCCGGAACTTAAGAACGCGACGCTGTCCGCTCCGTATTTCTCCTGGATCGTTTTGAAATTATTCACAAAAGCTTTAAGCGCCGTGTCCCAATCGACCGACCGCAGATGTCCGTTGTCCTGACGCAAATAAGGGAACGCCGCGCGGTCCGCGGCTTTCAGCGGGGTCAGCGCCTCCCATCCTTTCGGACAGGCCTCGCCGAGATTGACGGGATAATGATGATTGGGCGTCAGATTGACCGCTTTTGCGTTTTTCATATGCACGTTCAAAGAGCATCCGGTCGAACAAAATCCGCAGGTCATGGCCACTGTTTGTTGCGGAACAAGGCGTTGGGGTAAACGCCCTAGACCTCCAACTGATGCCACCAGCTCAAGTTCACGGGTCAACGGCCCGCTCTTTTGATGCATCAGACTTTGGATTGATTTTAGAAATCTCGTCATCGTTATCCTAATAATCGTCATTGCGAGGCTCCGAAGGAGCCGAAGCAAACTTATATGCGTGTTAGATTGCTTCGCCCTTCGGGCTCGCAATGACGAAATTCACTTATTTTAAGCGCTT
>CAZLRE010000146.1:2724-5143 GCA_964561885.1 uncultured Planctomycetales bacterium
CATTCTAAGCGGAACGACCGCCCGGAAAAATAAATATCTCTCTAGAAACTCGCCGGTCAAAACCAGCGCGAATATTGCGAAAACACTTATCACCACCATCATATCCGGCAGGCCGCTTTGATATCCGGATAACCAGGACGGAAGAATGATCCCGCCGATAATGCCGCAAAGACATCTGTTCACCGTGAACACCCGCAATGAACCCGTCATCAAAACCGCGGTTTTTTTAAGGAACGTCAGGTGCTTGGAACTCAAATTCAGAAAGATCAGAAACTCAACCAAAAGCTTCAGCATGGCCGTGATCATAACAACCTGAATGAACGCGGCTCCGAAGGAAGACATAAACTCACCAACTGTCTGGCCGATCCCCGCGGCAGCCAGGACCGTCATCACCAGAAAAACAGTGGCGAAACCGAGAAGCACCATGGTTATGATGAATTTTGCCGTCGTAAAATAATTGTCCCAAAACGGACGCTTGGTGTCTTTGTAGATCATGATCGAACAAAACACTCCGATAAGTCCGCTTAAAAACACCCCGAGCCCTAAATAATCCATTTGAAATCCGGCAGAACCGAGATGGATCGTTTGCAAAAACGCTCCCACCGGCGAGATCCAGTATCCCAAAGCATACACAGCGGAGATAACGGTGAAGAGACCAAAAAACACGATCTCGCGGCTCATCCAGGACGTGCGAAATCCGATGACCGCGCGAAACGCGTAAAGCGGCCGGCCCAAATGAACGATACTGGCAGCGAGCGCCAACTGCCCCGTTAAAAAACCCACCAGCGCATGATAAGGCGCGATCGCGGTCCTGACGGCTTCATTGAGATAGGGATTAATGAGGATCTGTGCTAAAAATGTTCCGACCGAAAGCTGGGTCAGGACAAGCAGGACGACCAAAGGCATGTGAGAATGCTCAGGCTTGAGCATGTGATAATCCGATGAGACCATGCCTGATGGGAACACACGGTTGGTTTTATACTGAGTTGTGGGAAGTGTATAGTCAGAACCCGGCGCGTCAGGAACATTGCCGACAAACGACGCCGGAGACTGTCGCACCGCCTGAGTCTCCACCACTGTGATGCGGATCGCCTCACTCGGACAGGCTTTCACGCACGCCGGAGCTTCGCCTTCCTTCAGACGTCCGATGCACATGTCGCATTTATGAACGATGCCGCGCTTCTTGTTGTATTTGGGAACATCGTAAGGACATTTAAGGATGCAATACTGGCAGCCGATGCATTGATCATCCAGATGTTTGACAACACCGGTGTCTGGATCTTTTTCGTAGGCTTTAACCGGACAACCGGATGCGCACGCGGGTTCCAGGCAATGATGGCAGGCGCTCGTGATGTGCTGAATGGCCGGATTCTCCGGCGGTCCGCCGTGGATCAACCCGACCGTTCGCCATGTTTCATCCTCATCCAGACCGTTCTCGTTGTGGCAGGCCGTGACACAGGCCTTGCAGCCGGTGCAGCGGTCCAGGTCGACCTCAAAGGCATACTGCTGACCAGGCCCCGGTGCGCTTTTGGGGATCAATTCCTGATACCGCGTTTGGCCGTCGGGGATCTGCTTAAGATCATGCTTGAGCGCGAATTCCTCGACCGCGGTCAGTTCATGCTGCCTGACTAACACCTCTGAGATAAAATCAGAATGAGAAGACATCCGGTCCTTTGGTATTCACCATTAAACGGGTTGAACTAAAACGCGAATACCGTCTGGAGATAAACAAAATCGGCATCATCATGCGCGCCGGTCTGTTTGAGATATTTCCCCGCCCAGAAATGCGAATAACCCAGCTGACCGGAGATAATATCATTGAATTTATAATCCACTGTCAGGTCGATCTCGTTGCCGAGATGCGTGCTCACCGGACCGCTGGCCGTTCGGGCGACTCCGCGGGCCACGTTGTAGTACGAATCTTTATAGGTGTCGAGATACAAATGGTGCATCCCCACCTGCAGTTTACTTTTCTTGGTCGGCTTGGCGCTGATCTGATAATGATAGTTATTGATGTTCTGAAGACTGGCAAAATCCATATAACCATAGAACAAATGGTTCGTCGGTTGAAGGTTATCAAAGGTCGTCATCTTGTCATCCGAACCGCTGGTGTCCCCCGAACCGTAATCGAACTCAATCGCCGCGCGCGGTTTCCAGGGATGGTCGAGGGTATAACCCAAGATCGCGACCGCCATGGCCGCCTGAACATCTTTACCGCGGAACTCGCCCCACTGACCGGCGGCTTCCAATTCGTAATCAATACCACTGATGTAACTTTTCTTTAAACGCAGGCCGGCGGTGTAATTATCCACTTCCCCGCTTCCGCTGGGACCGAAGGACACATTCTTATTTGTGGAGCGATGCAGCACATATTGATCGAGCAGCGTTCCGCCGAAGGCTTTGGCTGTCGCGTAATAAC
>CAZLRE010000147.1:0-2887 GCA_964561885.1 uncultured Planctomycetales bacterium
CCACCGAAATTAGTTTGTAAATTTGTCATTTAGGTTTGGTGATTTCATTTGTCATTTGGATTTGTCATTTAGTTTGTCATCTGCCATTTGTGTTTTGTCATTTCATTAAAGGAGAATGCCATGTCAGAGAATGTCATCATCATCGGCTCTGGTCCAGCAGGACATACCGCAGCCATTTACGCGGCGCGCGCTAAATTAAATCCCCTGATGTATGAAGGCATGTTCGCCGCCGGCGTTGCCGCAGGGGGACAGCTCACCACGACGACCGAAGTTGAGAATTATCCCGGGTACACGTCCATTTCCGGCCCGGCTTTGATGGACAAAATGCGCGAGCAGTCCATCCATTGCGGTGCCCGCATCAAGACCGAGACGGTCGATAAGGTCGATCTCTCCAAGCGTCCGTTTAAAGTTTTTGTGGGTGAAGAAGTTATTGAAACCAAGGCGATCATTGTGGCCACAGGTGCGACCGCCAAGCGCATGAACCTTCCCGGGGAAGATCGTTTGTGGCAGCGGGGGATCTCAGCCTGCGCGGTGTGTGACGGCGCGCTTCCGGTTTTCCGTAATAAAGTTCTGGTTGTTGTTGGCGGGGGGGATTCTGCGGTGGAAGAGGCGACCTATCTGACCAAATTCGCCAGCAAGGTCATCATGCTCGTGCGCCGCGATGTTCTGCGCGCCTCTATGGTCATGCAGGAGAGGGCGAAGAACAATCCCAAGATCGAGATCATGTTCAATTCATTGCCGGTCGAAGTCGTGGGGCAGAAAGCGGTGGAAGGTATTGTTGTTAAGTCCACGATCAACGATCAACGATCAACGATCCCCGCTGGCGGTTTGTTCTACGCCATCGGCCATTTACCCAATACCTCATTTTTGAATGGTCAGCTGGAGCTTGATGAGGCAGGGTACATCAAAACCAAACCGGGAACGACCCATACGTCTGTGGAAGGCGTGTTTGCCGCCGGCGACGTTCAGGATAAAGTCTATCGTCAGGCTATCACCTCCGCCGGCACCGGCTGCATGGCCGCGCTTGAATGTGAAAAGTTTTTATCGGAACACGCCTAAAATCAACCTACGCGGTTGATTATTGTGTCTAAGATTTAGCCCCTAACTACCTTGATTTCTTTTTGCCTTCCCCCGTCGGATATGTTAGTATGAGCCTGTTTTTCAACCTTTGAATCAGGCCTATGCCATCCGATCAGCTTATATTCCCGAAAACAGAATCCTGGAAGATCTTTAATCTCATTTCCGGACGGTATGATTTCTTGAACCGCTTGCTGTCCTTTGGTCTGGATATCCGCTGGCGTCAGGCCTTGCTTCAATTCATTCCGACCGAAACAACCCTTAAAATGCTCGATCTGGCCACCGGCACCGCTGATGTCGTGATCGCGGCTGTTGAAGCCAGGCCCAATATTTACAGCGCTGTCGGGCTCGACATGGCCGAGGAAATGCTTAAGATCGGCCGCCAAAAAGTGGAGCGTCATGACCTTGCCAAAAAGATCACGCTCCAGCGGGGGGATGCGCAGGAGCTTCCGTTCGCAGAGAATAGCTTTGATGTGCTGACGATCGCCTTCGGCATCCGTAACATTCCGGACCTGCGCAAGGTCATGATGGAAATGTTCCGTGTCACCAAACCCGGCGGTCAGGCGATCATCCTGGAGTTCTCCATTCCGGAAAACATCGTTCTGAAATTCGGGTACATCATTTACCTGCGATTGTTCGTTCCGGTCCTGGGATTTTTGTTCTCGGGCAATTACCGCGCTTATAAATATCTGAACCAGACGATCGAGCAGTTTCCCTACGGAGACCGCTTCTGCAAGATCCTAAAACAGATGGGATTTAAGAATGTGCAGGCCCTCACGCTTTTGGGCGGAGTGGCGACGGTGTACGCGGGAGAAAAATAAAGTACACCTTGCAAGTAAGAAATTGTATTGGTACACCGCGCAGAATAACTAACCGTATCAGGACACCTTGCAACGTGAACGCGTATCGGGACACCCGGACGTTCAGATGACCTTGGTGTCCCAATAATTTTTTTAGTTGGCTCGGTGTCCAGGTTGGATTTGTTGCTTTGCTAGGTGTCCAAACATGCTAAAACGCAGTAAGGTGTCCCCTGAACTATGTCCATCCATTCATTAGATAAGATATACTCTTTCGTCGAAGCCAAAGAGCTCATGGCCGCTGAACTCAAAAAGTTAAGCGGTCTGGAGAACTGTTACAAAGAACCGGTGGTCAACCGCATTGAGTTCTTTATCCAGGGCGTTGATCTTTTATCGTGGCTGTCCCAACAGACAGCTAAGACCAAGATCTACGGTTCCCACCAAAGCGGGCTTTATGCCATCGCCGGGGTCGGCGAGGCCCTGTGCGTGTCGGGTGATAAGATCGAGTCATTCCCAAAAATATTTCAAAGACTGCGTCTGTACCTGCGGCCGGAATTCAAGCGTCTGCAGTTTTACGGCGGCTTTTGTTTCGACCAGGAAAACCTTGGCCGGGAATGGGCGAATTTCGGCAGTTATAAATTTGTGATCCCCCAGTTCGAAGTGGCGACCAAAGAGGGGAAAATGATCTTTTGCTGCAATTTGATCCAGCATGGTCAGGCAACACCGACTTTGGATGCTGTGCTTGCTCAGCTTGATCAGCTGCGCTGGAATGACAAGAACCTGCAGGATGCGCCGGTACGTCTGGATTCCCGCCGGGATGAACCCACCCAGGATGCCTGGCGACGCAATGTCCAGACGGTCTTAAGCGAGATCCGCAAGAAGAATTGCGAAAAAGTCGTTCTGGCCCGCCGCACGAGACTTGAATTCCAAAAACCGCTCAATCCCTGGCTCATTGCCCAGCAGTTAAAGAACGTCACGCCCAACAGCTACCATTTCTGTTTCCAATTCGACGG
>CAZLRE010000147.1:2897-5131 GCA_964561885.1 uncultured Planctomycetales bacterium
GTTTTTGGGCGCCTCTCCCGAACGTTTGTTCGCCCGTTTAAATAACGCGATCGAAAGCGAGGCCCTGGCCGGAACGCGGCCGCGCGGCAAGAATGATTCCGATGATAATCGTTTAAAAGGCGAATTGAAATCATCCGGCAAAGAACAGCATGAGCACAAGGTCGTGGTGCGCATGATCAACAGTAAGCTGGTGCCGTTATGCCAGAGCCTTGTTGTCCATCATCAGGAGATCTTAAGCGTTCCCAACGGTCATCATTTAAGGACACGTATCCAGGGCGTTCTCAATGACGGTGTTTTGGATGAAGATGTGTTCGCGGCGCTTCACCCGACGCCGGCGGTAGGAGGGGAACCGACAGAGACCGCGCTGACTTTGATCGAGGAACTTGAAGGTTTCTCCCGCGGATGGTATGCCGGCGCCGTCGGTTATGTGGGGCTGGATCAGACGGAATTTGTGGTGGCCATCCGATCGGCATTGGTGCATGGCCGGCAGATGGTCGTTTATGCCGGGGCCGGCATTGTCGAGGGCTCGACGGCGAAAGATGAATGGCAGGAGATCGAGCATAAGATAGGCAACTTTTTGAAAGTGTTATCTTAGGGGCACCAGCGGCCCAGTCTCCAGAGACCCGGCCGGGGAACTGGAGACTGGGACCTGGGGAACTCAAATCTGTTATGAATTATTCGAACATCAATCACCTCTGGTCCTTTCTTCTCATCGAAGAACTCGTGCGATCGGGGGTTGAATATTTCTGCATCGCCCCGGGTTCGCGCTCGGCGCCGCTCACTGTTGCCGCGGCGCGTCATCCCAAAGCAAAGACGTTCATTCATTATGATGAGCGCGGACTGGCGTTTCACGCGCTGGGTTATGCCGGCGCTCAGAAGAAACCGGTTGCGCTTATCTGCACATCAGGGACCGCGGGAGCTAACTTTTATCCGGCTGTGATCGAAGCTTCTAAAAAGAAAGTTCCGCTCATCGTGTTGACCGCCGACCGTCCGCCGGAATTGCGCCACACAGGCGCGGTCCAAACGATCGACCAGGTGGGTTTGTTCGGCAAATATGTGAAGTTTCAGTTCGACCTGCCGTGTCCGGACGTGAAGATCGAACCGCAGTTTGTACTGACCACGGTCGATCAGGCGGTTTATCAGGCTGTACGTCATCCGTCGGGTGTTGTGCATCTAAATTGCATGTTCCGCGATCCGTTGGCCCCGATCCCGACAGGTGAAGATTTTAAATCGTATATTCAGGGTATCAAGGATTGGATCAAGGGAAGCCAACCGTATACGCGGTATTCTTCGGTTCGCTCGTCCATACCGGATGCCGAGGCTAAGGTCATAACCGAGCGCATCGCAAAGATCAAGAATGGTTTGATCGTTGTCGGAAAGATCGGCCGGAAGGCAGAACAGGATGCGGCCGTTATGTTTGCCAAACGTTTAGGCTGGCCGGTCTTTGCGGACGCCTCGTCAGGATTGCGTTTCGGCAGGACGGATGAAGGCATCATCCATTATTTTGACGGGATATTGTCGTCTCAAAAGTTCGCCGGCCGTTTGAAATTTGACGGTGTTGTGCATTTGGGCGGGAGGCTGACGTCCAAGCGGTATTATGAATTTGTGTCGAGGCTTTCCCTCAAAGAGTATCTTATGGTGCTGGATCATCCGCTGCGCAATGATCCCGGGCATCAGGTGAGCCTGCGCGTTGAGGCGCCGGTCAAAGTTTTTTGCGATGCCGTTTCAAAACATATCAAGGCTCGGAAAGCAACCGTATCTTTGCGCGCGCTTATCAAAGCTGATCGGATTGTGAATGGCGTTGTGGAGAAGATCCTTAACGCGGATAAGAAACTGGGTGCTGTGCATGCCGCGCGCCTGATCACTCGGAACATTCCGAAAGGATCGGGCCTGTTTCTCGCTAACAGCATGCCGGTCCGGGACGTGGGATTTTATGGCGATCCCAAAGGCCCGGCAGTCTTTGTTCACGGCAACCGCGGGGCAAGCGGCATCGACGGAAATTTAGCCAGCGCAGCGGGCTTAAGCGTTGGGCTTGATCGTCCGGTCACTCTTTTTATTGGTGATTTGGCTCTCTTGCATGACCTGAATTCATTGGCAATGACCAAAGGTCTCAAACATCCGGTCGTGATCGTGGTGGTCAATAACGACGGGGGGGCGATCTTTTCGTTCTTGCCGATCGCGCAGTCCAAAGATGTCTTTGAGAAATTCTTCACGACCCCGCATGGCCTTTCTTT
>CAZLRE010000148.1:0-4581 GCA_964561885.1 uncultured Planctomycetales bacterium
ATCAACGGCATCGCGCACGAACGGCGCTTTTTTGGTCGTGGTCCCGGGGGTCAGTAAAAATGTGTCAAGGGCTTCGTAAAGCGGGTAGAATTTTTCCAGAGGTTTTCCCTTTTCGAAATTCTTTCCCATGGCATGAACGAAATCTTCAATGAACTTCATAAAAACTAACCTTCTTTTTCAATAAGATCTAAGCACTGCCGGACATAACCGCCCAGATCGGTCTTGGAGACACATGCGAACGAACACAGAGCGAAATCTTCTTCATCGCATTCCAATATGCCCAGCTTCTCAGCTTCCTCTATATCTCCGCCGACAATGGCGCGGAACAGGAAAAACGGCTTAACATCAATGGCCATATAATCATCATAAAGATGATTGAACACGATGGCGCGGTCGCTGCCGTTCTTATCTGTATCCAGAGAAACTTCTCGATTGGGGTTCTTGAGTGAAGAAAGGAACGTCGATGAAAAACTATAGGAATCAAAACCCGGGGACATCCAGCCCAGCAAACGGCGCTTGCCGCCCTGGGGAATCACTGTGACCTGAGAATCATAGAATGACAAATATCCGTTCATTCCGGCCTCCACCCCTGCCAGAACGCTTCCGGAAATAAAACGATATCCTTCGTTGGTCTGTCCAACCAGGCTGGCAATGGAGGCGCCGACCACGGTTTTGTAATGCGCGCGTTTCTGTGCCCCTTCGCCGGTCAGGGCAACGATCTTCTCCGGCGAATATTCTCCATTTAAAAACAAAAACCCAAAACGAACAACGTCTTGGGCTTCGATATACCAAACCACATCTCCCTTTTGAATAGGATCGATGTGATGAATATGTGTGCTGACATTTCCGGTCGGATGCGGTCCTGAGAACTGGTGCTTCTCGACACCGCTGGCCTGAAGGAGCGCTTTGGCCTTAGCGCCCGCAGCATGACAGACGTGAACCTTGCCTTTGGTCAACCGGCGCAAAACTTCCAAGCCAGCTTGAAATTCTTCTTCTTTTTTCTCTAAGACAACATCTATATCCGCGGCCAAAGGCTCGGTAGACATGGCATGAACAAAAATAGATTTGGGCGGATGATTAAGGTCGGCTATCTTGGAAAAAGGTCTCTGGCGAAGACAGGGCCAGACACCGGATTTGGTCAATTGTTCGATGATGGTCTCAAGGGGGAGAGTGGCGATCTGATTTCTCGTAAACTTCTGAAAATGAACAGCTTCCTGCTTTCCTTGAGCCTCAACCACAACGTTCAGCAAGACCCTTTTGTCCCCGCGGTTGACCGCAACAACCTTGCCGGCAACCGGAGAAACAAATTGAACGCTTTCATGGGTTTTGTCATGCCACAACGGGGAGCCGACCTTGACCTGCTGGCCCGGCTCAACAACGACCCTGGGTTTGATGCCGCGGAAATCCGATGGCAAAAGCGCCGCTTTGGCGGGAACGGGCTGGCTGACAATTCGTTTGTCTGCCGCACCTTTTAAATTGATATCTCTACCCTTACGGAGTGAAAAAACACCCATGACCTTAAACCTGATCCTAAGTAAAAACTGAGAAATTCTATTTATTTAGTTTGAACAACCGGAAGTAACTGAAGGCTTTTGAATTCACAGAATTTATCACACGTCATTTTTAAAATCAACACAATTTTTTTAATTTCTTTTTATGGGCTTTTTCAGGCTTTTTAGATGTTCTCCAAGATGGCATCGACATCCACATTATCTTTGACCAGACGCATGGCTTCACGGATCTTATCCTTATCCGTTTTCTGGATCTTGAAGGTCAAATTCTCGATCTTGGCAGCGACGGAGTAAGTGTCGGAATCGCTGATCAGAACCGGTATTTTACTTTCCTTTAAAAGATTGATGATCTTGGCGTCCGGAATGAGCCCTCCGGTCAAAATGACCGCCGAAATATGGGCCCCTATCCCTTCGTGGACAAGGTGGGAACTCACCGAAACAAGGATGTTATCAACACGGTCGCCTGAGGTGATGACCAGCGTTCCGTCCTTCAAATGCCCGATCATATTATGCGGCTCCATGGCGGCCACAATGGTGTGTTTGACGCGCGCATTGATGGTCTCCCCTCCGCAAAACAGCCTCAGATCAAGTCTCTGCATGATCTGCTCGACGGTGGGAGCGGAAAGAATGGGTGTGTCGGGAATAACCCCCAACAGGCGGATGCCTTTGTTCTCAAGCCCCTTTTGGACGGCCGTTTTGATCTTATCGAATTTCTCGGGCAGGACCTTGTTGATGATAACACCCAAAACTTCGACTTTTTTCAGGTCGAACAGCGCTTTATTAAGGATGATCTCGTCAATGCTGCGGCCGATCCCGCCTCCGCTGACAATGATGGCCTTGCATCCTAAAAGCGCAGCTACATCCGCGTTCGAGCAGTCAATGACCGAACCAACACCGGCGTGCCCGGTGCCTTCGCAGATGATCGCGTCTTTACCCTTAATAAGATTATTGAATGATTTGAGGATCTTGTTCTGGAGGGTCTCTTTTTGAGGGTTGAAAATGTATTTCTCAGTATACCCTCGGCCAATGGTGACCGGGCTCATGTCCTTGAGCCGTTTCTGGCAGCGGTAAACTTCTCCGATCAGGTACGAATCTTTATCCACCGCAAGGTCTTCGGCCATGACGAACTCCTGGCCGACCGGTTTCATGAACGCGGTGCGCAATTTGCGTTCTTTGAATGTTTTATACAGCCCAAGTGAAATGGTGGTCTTGCCGGCGTTCTGGTGGATGGCGGAAATGAATATTTTTTTGATCTTTTTCATAGAAAATTCTGGTTCGCAAAATACAGGGTTATTATAACGGCTTTTGGGGGAAACGAAGAAATGATTTACTTGATTTTGGATGCGAGGATCTGCGGGATCTCGTCCGGGAAGTCAACGATAGTGACACCCGCATTGGTCAGCGTGGCCATTTTGGCTTCGGCCGTGGAATCCCCGGAGGAGATGATGGCGCCGGCATGGCCCATGCGTTTGCCCGCGGGGGCGGTGCGTCCGGCGATAAAGGAAACCACCGGCTTGGTCACGTTCTTCTTGATAAACTCCGCGGCTGTCTGTTCATCCCCGCCGCCGATCTCACCGACCATGACGATTCCTTTGGTCTCGGGATCATTTTGGAAAAGTTCCAACACATCGGTGAAACGCATGCCGATAATGGGGTCCCCGCCTAAACCGACGCAGGAAGACTGGCCTAAATTGTTTTGGGAAAGATTAAATACAACTTCATAGGTGAGCGTTCCGCTGCGCGACACAACGCCGATGGGGCCGGATTTATGGATATGGCCGGGCATGATCCCGATCTTGGATTTGCCGGGAGAAATTAGCCCGGGACAATTCGGGCCGATCAACCGGATATTTTTGCCGCGCATGGCTTTCTTGACCTCAACCATGTCCAGCACAGGAATGCCTTCGGTGATGCAAATGATAAGAGGTATGCCGGCGGCAATATCTTCCAGCATAGCGTCTTTGGCGAATTTGGCCGGAACATAAATAACAGCGGCATTACAACCGGACTTGTCTTTTGCTTCCTGCACGGAATTAAAGACAGGAATTCCTTCAACGTCCTGACCGCCCTTGCCGGGCGTCACGCCTCCGACGACCTGCGTTCCGTAAGCCTTCATCTGTTTGGCGTGGAATGACCCGTCGCGGCCGGTGATGCCCTGCACAATGACTTTGGTATTTTGATCGATCAGAATGCTCATAAATTTATTTGGCTAACGCGACCGCTTTGGTCACGGCCTCTCGCATGGATTTATAGGTTGTCACACCGGCCTTGAGCAAAATGTCCTTGGCGATCTCTTCGTTGGTCCCGGTCAAACGCACGACCAGCGGCACCGGAAGTTCGATCTGTTTTTTCGCCGTCAGGATCCCGTTGGCGATATCATCGCAGCGCGTGATCCCGCCGAAAATATTGATGAGGATGACCTTGATCTCTTTGTTCTTCAAGATCAACTTCAGCGCGTTTAAAACTTTCTCCGGGTTGGAACTTCCGCCGACATCCAGAAAGTTGGCGGGCCTGCCTCCCAAAAGCTTGATCGCATCCATCGTGCCCATGGCCAAGCCGGCGCCGTTGACGATACAGCCCACATTGCCTTCGAGTTTGACGAAACTCAGACCCATGGTTTTGGCGTCGATCTCATCCTGGTCATCATATTTAAGATCACGCAGGTCCTGAAGCTGATCATGGCGGTATAACGCGTTGTCATCAAAAAGGACTTTGGCGTCCGCCGCGATCAATTGACCCTTGTCATCAATGACCAGCGGATTCACCTCGGCCAGGGAACAATCATAATCCAGAAAGAATTTCAAAAGCTTCTCAAAAATGGCCGTGGCTTCTTTGTGGTACTTAACGTCGGGGAACAAAGCTGAAATGAAAGAGGTCCAGCGGCCCGCATCAATGGTTTTGCCGCCTTCCAGATAAAACTTCAGGATCTTTTCGGGATGCGCCTTGGCGGTCTCTTCAATGTCCACGCCGCCCTCATTGGAGGCGATGATCACAATATCCCCGCGGATGTTATCGATGGTCACGGCCGCGTAATATTCCTTTTTGATATTTACAACTTTGGCGACGAGGA
>CAZLRE010000148.1:4591-5083 GCA_964561885.1 uncultured Planctomycetales bacterium
GATCTTATCGACGGCATAGCCTTTGATCGTAAGTCCTTTGATCTGATCGAAAATTTTGGGAAGGTCTTGGGCGTTGTGGACAAGTTTGATGCCGCCGGCCTTGCCGCGGCCGCCGACCAAAACTTGCGCCTTGAGCACGACCGGATAACCGATGGATTGGGCTATCTTGAGGGCTTCCTGGGAGGTTAAAGCCACTTGCCCGTCGGGAACGGGAAGTCCTGCCTGCTTAAATAATCCGACTGCTTGATACTCGTGTATTTTCATGGACGATCAATGATGACGGTAAAATTAAACTTTCAGGATAATAGCACAAATTAAATCAAAGAGAATAAAAATTTATTCTTCATTAGCGGCCGAGGTCTCGATTTCGGCACCAAGATGCCGGGCCAGAAGGGTCATGGTCTGAAGTCCGATGACCCCGTCCCCGCGCAGTCCGTTGGATCTCTGAAATTCCACAAGCGCTTTTTGGGTCTGCGGTCCCATGACACCATC
>CAZLRE010000149.1:0-5079 GCA_964561885.1 uncultured Planctomycetales bacterium
TGTGCCATTTGCCGTGCGGCGTCAGATAATTCAAAACAAGAGTGCCGGGCTTTTGCTCGGTGACATCCAGGTCCTGGGTCACGCGCATATCGAGTTTCGGTTTATACGTCGGAAGTTCCTCCCCGTACGCGCGGTAGGCCTCATGGTCCTGATACAGATGCTGGCGTCCGGTAAGCGTCCGCCATGGGATCAATTCCTCGGTGTTCTGGCAATATGCGGAATACGTGCGGGTCTTGTTAACGATGCCGGTCCAGAACGGTGTTGTCAAAATGCGGCGCGGGTTCGAGCACAGATCCAGAAAATTGTATTTCACTCCCCGCGTGTCCTGGGCTAAGTGTTTAAGATCTAGTCCTGTCTTATGAGATTCCACTTCGTAGGCACGGCAGGCCATCTCACCATTGGTCTCAGCGGCAAAATTCAGGATGACCTCGCACACCGAGCGGTCTTCCTTCAATGACGGATATGTCTTTCCTCCCCACGTCTCCACAGGATTCTTGGTGAGATATTCATCGTATGCGTCGGCCACCGGATAGACGACACCGTGCACGCCAAGGCCCTTATCGCGGAAATTCGGCCCGAGTGAAATGAACTTGTTGTAGACATCAGGATACGAACGCGTGACGACGGCGATGTTCGGCATGGTCTTGCCAGGGACCGCTTCGCATTCATTTTTAGCCCAGTCTTTGATAGACCGCTGGGCGATCTCAGCAGGCGTGTCATGCAAAAGCGGGGTCACCACAATGTCCTGTTGCGGTTGCGGCAAATATTTTCGGGCGATCTCGGAAGTTTTCTTGGCGATGGCCTTGAACGCGCCCCAATCACTCTTAGATTCCCACACCGGAGGCACCGCGGCCTGCAACGGATGAATAAAAGAATGCATGTCGGTCGAACTCAAGTCATCTTTCTCATAGAACGTAGCCGCCGGAAGGACAATGTCCGAATACAGAGCCGATGAATCCATGCGGAAATTCAAATCCACCACCAGGTCCATCTTGCCGACAGGCATCTTCTCATGCCAGATAACGTCCTCGGTCTTGTTCTGCGTGTTTTCCTCGGCGATGGAATTGTGATGTGTGCCCAGATAATGCTTGAGAAAATATTCATGGCCTTTGGCCGACGATAAAAGCGCATTCCCCCGCCAAATGTACCAGACCCGAGGAAAACTTTCCGGATTATCCGGGTCTTCCATGGCAAAGCGCAGTTTGCGTTCCTTCAATTGCTTGACGACAAAGGTCTGGATATCCTCCGGGGTCTTGGCCCCCTGGGATTTGGCTTCATTGGCCAGGGTAAAATTGCTTTTGTTAAATTGCGGAAAACACGGCATCCACCCGCAACGCACGGCCAGCGCCTGTTTATCAGCGGTGTGGCCGTGGGTCATGGGATGTTTGGATGAATTCACCGGACAGACCTGACCGATGGTATTGTCGTAACGCCACTGGTCGGTGTGCATGTAATGAAAGGACGGCGTGTTCTGAAGGCGCGGCGGGCCGCCCCAATCTCCGCCGAAAGCGATCGGCGCCCAGGATGCTACCGGAACCAATTTCTCCTGGCCGACATAATGGTTCAACCCTCCGCCGTTTTTCCCGACGCATCCGCAGAAAATAAGCGGCATGATGATCGCGCGGTAAATGAGATTGTTGTGATACCAGTGGTTGACGCCGGCGCCGATAATGACGGAACATTTACCTTCGCTTTTGGCCGCGGTGTCTGCCCACTGACGGGCAAAATTAACGACCAGCTTGGCATTGACCCCGGTGAATTTCTCCTGCCAGGCCGGCGTGTAAATAGCGGACTCATCGTCATAATCTTTAGGCCATCCCTTACCAGCGCCGTGAAAAACCCCATACTGGGCCAGGAGCAATTCAAAGACCGTAGTGACCAAAACATCGCCTTTGACCGTTGTTATCTTGCGGGCCGGGACCTGGCGCAGAGCCGCTTTATCATTCGTCCCCTCGGAAAAATCCGGAAAAACGACATCGGCTTTTTGCTCTTCGAATTTTCCAAGCCTTAAAGCCGGATCAATGGCCTCATGCGTGTGCGCGTCCTCAAGTTTCAGATTCCATTGACCTTTATCCTTCTGCCAGCGGTGGCCGACCGTCCCCATCGGGACCTTAAGCGCGCCGTCAGCGGTGTTCTGGACAAAGAACTTCCACTCTGCGTTCTCAACCGATGCTGTTGAGGCCACATCCGAAGCCCGCAACAATTCACCAGATTTATAACTTCCATCCGCCTGGCGGTCCAGCTTCACCAAAAATGCCGAATCCGAATACTGTTTCATGTATTTCTCAAAATACGGCACCTGCTTGTCGATGTAATACTCTTTGAGAATGACGTGCCCGACCGACATCCAGTACGCGCCGTCCTGTCCCTGATGCAGCGGCACCCATTCATCGGCCGCTTTGGCAACCTGATTGAAATCCGGCGAGAACACAACCACCTTTGTTCCGTGATGGCGGGCCTCCACCAGAAAATGAGCGTCCGGCGTGCGGGTCATAAACACGTTGGAACCCACGACCGCGATCATTTTTGATTTGTACCAGTCAGCGGATTCCGCCACATCGGTCTGTTCACCCCAAATTTCCGGCGATGCCGGAGGCAAATCGCAATACCAGTCGTAGAACGACATCGAAATGCCTCCCATCAACTGCATAAAACGGGAACCGCCCGCGTAACTGATCATAGACATAGCCGGGATCGGCGAAAATCCCGCCAGCCGGTCCGGACCATAGCGGCGGACCGTATAAATATTAGCAACTGCCATGATCTCCAAGACCTCATCCCATGACGCCCTTCGGAAACCGCCTTTGCCGCGCGCCGTATGATACTTGGTCCTCGACTCAAGGTCCTCAACAATGGACGTCCAGGCGGCAATCAGATCATCCGGATGCTTCTCTTTGGCTTCTTTCCAGAGATCAAAAAGTACTCCTCGCACGAGCGGATATTTCACTCGTAACGGGCTGTAGATATACCAAGAGTACGAGATGCCGCGCTGACAACCGCGGGGTTCATAGGGAGGGATATCCTTGTCGATGCGCGGATAATCCAGCGCCTGGGTTTCCCAGGTGACGATGCCCTGCTTGACGTGGACGTTCCAGCTGCAGGAACCGGTGCAGTTAACACCATGGGTGCTGCGCACGACCTTGTCATAAGACCAGCGGTTGCGGTAAAAATCTTCCCAGGAGCGTTGCTTGGGAGAAAAAATGTCCGTGATCCAGCTCATCAGATATGTCCTCGTTAGGATTTTCGATTAAGCAATGTCTCGCGGGTGCACCCTTTACGTCCGCGATTGAACAGATACAATGCGATGAAAAATGACGCAGATAACGCCGATGCCAGCGCCGTCAAAGTTTCAATGCCGGGACTTTCCTTGCCTTCGACCTTTTCCGGATTTGAAAGATATTCAACCAGATGAAGAGCCTCTTCCTTGGTGACCGGATGTTTTTCATAGATCGCACGCATGACCTTGTAACTGGAATTCTCGATCGCCGATTGCAGCGCAACCGGGGCAAGCTTCTCTCTAATAGTTGTTAAATTAAGGCCGAGCGACCCTCCGGCATTCTTATACAAGTGACAGCTGTAACAGGCCGGTCCGCCGTTGGCCAACGGCTTTTGACCAGTAAACAATCTTCTTCCTGTTTCAAAATCAGCCGGAGGCAGACTCGCCCGCAACTTGGCTTCGACCAGTTCTTTCTGCCGGGCGATGCGTGTGGAAACATTGAGGCTTTTGAGAAATTCAACAAGGCCGTTAAGATCGGCCTCGGATATGGGGCCGACATTCTTCTCCATTTTCTTGATGGCCGACTTGAGTTCAGGGTCTTCCCATTTCGTTGCGGTGATCAAATCCGGACCGGAGAGTTTGCCTCCCCCCACGGTGTGACAGCCGGCACAGCGATAGAAGAAATATTCGGCCGGTTTATCTACGGTCTCTGCTTGCGCCACCCACGCACAAAAACTGAACAGAATAAACACCAGAACAAATATTGGGAACTTGCCATTTCTGATCATAAACTTCCCGGTTTTAATGCTGTTGATGGATCGGTACCTGTCATCCTTTTCGATCACGGAAACTTCACAACGCCAGAGAAAACCATGACTAAAGCTTGCGGTTCCCCCGTGCAGATCTCATTAACTGTAAAAGCGATTTATTATCCATTTCGGTCTTCATTTCCTCTTTGACCTTCATCCAGAGTGTATGAGCCGGGCATGGGTTCAAAGAATTGCATTGCGGTAAACCCATGACGCAATGATCGAACGCATCTTTTCCATCGATCAGCCTGATGATATCCAGCAATGAAACCCTCCGGGGATCCTTAAGAAGCCGATATCCACCCCCCGGCCCAGGGATAGCCTGAAAGTAGCCTTGCTGAACAAGCAACTGCAATATCTTTCGCGCTGAATGGACGGGAACTTTTGCCTTCTTGCAAAGTTCAACAGCCAGGAATTTCTGGCCAATGCTATCGGCAGGAATGTTGGAGAGCAATCTCAATGCGTACTGACAACCCTTGGAATATACCTTCAAAGAAATCTCCCAGCGAACATTGTTGATCTAATTGTGGAACATTTTATCCATAATTAATCCGAAAAGCAAATAATTATTTCTTTAATTAACCAAAAAAAACGGGGGCACATAAGAACCATGTGCCCCCGTCGCTATCATTACCCAACGGACTTAAAAGATTGAAGACCCTTTGAAGTGATATTGTTCGTAATTGCCGAGATCATTACGATCCCGACCACAAAAACACTATTATTTTCTCTTCACTTTGCACTTTTTGCACATTTTACCGTCTTTGCATTCCGGGCAATCGCCTTTTTTCATGGCCTTGCAGTGGTCGCACATCTTGCCGTCCTTGCACATCGGGCAATGACCTTCGGCGCCATCTTTCTTTGCTTCCCATTTCTTCAATTGTTCCTCGTTAAGCATCCCCTTGAGCTTTGTCTGGAAATCCTCATGAAGCGCGTCCATGGCCTTTTGATGCTCTTGCATGAGAGCATGCCTTTTCTCCATCTTTTCGTTGATGATGGTTGAAAGCTTGGCTTTTTGGTTAAATCTTTCGAAAATTCCGTTCGAGACAATTG
>CAZLRE010000150.1:0-4973 GCA_964561885.1 uncultured Planctomycetales bacterium
TCGGTGCGCCCGGCACCGATACGACCAGTGGGCCCTACGGTCTGCAGACCGATGACGATGGCCAGCACGATCAAGGTCGTCAAGAAAACATCCAATGTTTTGACCGGAAAACCGATGCTTTTTGTGAATTCATAATCAAAGGTCAGAACCTTGAATTCCTTCCAGAACAAAAAAAGTAATCCAAGCACAACAAGGCCCAGCACGATCATGATGACCACGTCCTCAACCAGAAGTGTCGCGGCATTTCCGAAAAGGAATTTATCAAGCCCCGCTTTGGATGCCGTGGGAAGACGCTGAATGATCGTGAGGATCATGACCCCCACGCCGAAGAAAACGGACAGAACGATCCCCAGACTCGCGTCTTTTTTAATACGGGTGGTTTTGGTGATGAGCATGACTAAAAGCGTGCCTATCCATCCGGCGATCGCGGCGCCGGTCAACAAGACCAGGGGATTCTTGCTCCCGGTCAATAAGAACGCCAGGCCCACGCCGGGTAAAGTGGCATGGGCGACCGCATCACCTAAAAGACTTTGCTGGCGCAGGACCGCAAAGGTTCCCAGACAGCCGGAAACGATACCCAGCACCATGGCGCCCAAGGCAACAATCTGGACCGTATGATCGTTCAATAAAATATATATTAATGAATGTTCATTCATGAATGACTTTCCGGATCAAGCCGCCTCGGCCAGAAACGCCGCGCGTCCGCCGTAAGCCCGGCGGAGATTATCCGCGGTTAACACATCGCCGACTTTTCCTAATGCCACCCGGCGCACGTTCAATAACATGACCCAGTCAAAATATTCCTTGAGCGTCTGAAGATCATGATGAACGCAGATGACGGTCTTGCCCTGCGACTGCAATTCGCGCAAGAGCGTGATGATGCTTTTTTCGGTCACTGCATCCACCCCGGCAAAAGGCTCATCCATCAGATAGATCGGAGCATCCTGAATAAAGGCGCGCGCGATAAAAACACGCTGCTGCTGCCCGCCGGAAAGCTGGCTGATCTGGCGATTTAAAAAGTCCGCCATGCCGACCTTATTCAAGCATTCGATCGCCAAAGCGCGTTCCTTGGCCCCGGGCCTTTTGAACCAGCCCAGATGACCGTAACGCCCCATCATGACCACATCCAAAACTGTCGTCGGAAAATCCCAGTCCACACTGCCGCGCTGGGGAACATAACCGATCCCGGTTGAACCCGAGCCATACGGTTTTCCCATAACCAATACCTGTCCGGCGGCCGGGCGGATAAGACCAAGAATACTTTTAATGAGTGTGGATTTACCGGCGCCGTTGGGTCCCACGATCGCCAAGAGCGATCCGGCCGGCGCTTCAAAGTCCACGTCCCATAACACCGGCTTTTCCTGATAGGCCACAGTCAGGTCAGTGACTTCAATGGCTAAATTTTTCGTCTGAGATCCTGATGGATTCATAGGCCGTTTCCTTATTTTAAACCTTCAACGATAGTGTTGATGTTATGTTCGACCATTCCGATGTACGTTCCTTCTTTTGTCCCGCGGCTGCCGAGGGCGTCCGAAAAAAGTTCGCCGCCGATCGCCACCTCCCAGCCGCGTGAGCGCACCGCCTGCTGGACCGCTTTGATATTTCGCTCGGGCACGGAGCTCTCCACAAAGATGGCCTTTAACTTGCGCTCCACGATAAAATCAGCGATCTTCATGACGTCCCGAGTGCCGGCTTCGGTCTCGGTGCTGATGCCCTGAAGACCGACCACCTCAAAACCGTAACGCTTTCCGAAATATCGAAACGCGTCGTGGGCTGTCACCAGCACGCGCTGCTCGCCGGGCAATTCCGTGGATTTCTCGCTCACGTACGTGTGCAACTCCTGAAGTTTTAAATTATATGCTTGGGCATTAGATCGATACAACTCTTCCCCTGCAGGGTCCTGGGCGATCAATGTGTCGCGGATCTTATCAGCCGCCATCATCCAGAGCGTCACGTCGAACCACACGTGCGGGTCATGGGCGTCGGGATAATTGGGGTCCCCGAGCAATTGGTCAGCCGGAATATCCTCGGTGACCGCGACCACGGTCTTCTTGCCGTTCATCCGCTCAAAAACCTCTCCCATTTTTGATTCCAGATGAAGTCCGCTGTAGAAAATAATGTCCGCACCCGTTAGTTTAAAAACATCGCTTTCACTGGCGCGGTAAAGATGCGGATCGACCCCCGGCCCCATGAGCCCCTGGACATCCACCCGCTCGCCGCCGATCTCCTGGACCATATCAGTGATCTGGCCGATCGTGGCTACGACCTTCAAAGGTTTAGCCCAAGCGCCGTGAGCGGATACACAAAAGATCGAAACAACAAGCATACTCATCATTAAAAATTTTCTCATAATCTTTCCCCTTTTAAATTCAAGAACCATCCTGACATTTGCGGCAAATGCCGTAAAAATGCATCTCATGCCCCAACACCTTAAACCCCTGTTTCTCTAATAAGGGCTGATAAATTTTGTCCTCTTGCAGATCCGGAAATTCAATGAACGCGTGGCAGCGCACACACTGGGCATGATGGTGCGGTTTTTCGTCATACACATGCTCATAATGGCGATGCTTGTCCCCAAAAGCCGTTTCCCGCACAACCCCCGCCTCCAGCAGCTCATGCAGGGTGCGATACACAGTCGCGCGTGAGACCGCAGGCTTTTTCCCGGAACAGGTCTTTGCCAGCTCTTCCGCGGTGAAATGCCCATGACTGCGCATGGCTTCGGTAAAAACCGATGTCCTGCCCTTACTGACCTTGAGCCCGGATCTCTTTAAGTATTGTTCGAATTTATGGCGTTCTTGGACAACGGGTTTCATATCCATCTCCTAATGAGACAGTGTATCATTTAAAAAACAAAAAGCAAGCCTGATTTTTATCAGGCTTAAAAGTACAGATCGGTCTTTATCCGTTATAGATCCGTTATTTCTATCTCCTCGATCCAAACTAATTCGCAGGAACCATGCCCCGTATCATTACGGCTCTGCGATGAATTCCAATGCCAGCCGTCCGGCTTGGTTAAATTCACCAGATAACCCTTAAACTCTACAACATCTCCTTTACGGACCTTCTTGAGCTTTTTCTCCACCTCTTCGTCCGACGGGATCAAATGCATATTGGCGCTATGGGAAGCCATCTCCCCTTTAGGGATCGGCGGCGTCTTGTAGTTGTAAAAATACCAGCGGTTCCCCTGGGAAATGGAAATGTCTTTGAGAATATCGCCGTCCGACATGGGTCCCCAGCCTAATGCCAGATCCACGGGCGAAAGCTTGGCCTCCTCTCCCCAAAAATAATGCTGGGAACTTAAGACCAGTGCCCTGACCTCAAAGGAAGCTACAGGATTGACCAAATATTGACCGTGGGAGAAGCTCTTGGCGCTGGAAAGGGGTTTTTGGACCGGAGAAGCCTGGGCAACGGCCCCGGGGTAGAACTTTTCCTCCTGCGACCTCCACTGCTGATACGTGAAGGCTCCCAGGAGGATCAACACAATGAGGATGTAGTCCTTGCGCATTAAACGAAAATAAATCCCGGATCGATCACACCCGCCATTTGATGGAACAGCCCATGGACGGTCTTTGTTTGGGATCAATAGCGATGCCGGCCGCCATGTTATTGAGCGCTTCCTTTAATTCTTCACGGGTGACGGCATCTTCGTCTTTCCAATTGTCATCAATGCGCCCGTGATAGACCAATTCCTTGTTCTTGTTAAACAGGTAGATGTCCGGTGTGCATTGGGCCTTAAAAGCGCGGGCCACATCCTGGCTTTCATCCACCAAATACGGGAACTCGATCTTGAGCTCCTTGATCTTTTCGATCATCTTGGGCGGCGAATCATCCGGGAATTCAGGATTGATGTTGGGATTGATAGCAACGGTCGCCACACGCATGCCTTTGGCATAATTGGCCAGACGCACGACGCGCGGCCAGACCGCGATGGCATACGGGCAATGATTGCAGGTAAAGATGACCAAAAGCCCGCGCTCCGCGAAGAGATCGGAACTTTTGAATGATTTACCTGTTGGGTCCTTCAGTTGAAATTCCGGGATCTTAGTCCCCAACGGAACTTTCACAGATTCTAACAAAGCCATAATTTCCTCCTTGAATGAATAGCGGATTATATTACCGTCGCCCAAAGAACGCGTCAAGACCGCATTCGTAGATTAGATCAGGTGCCAGAATGTCCCCGAGCCCAGAATGTCGATATAAGTATGAACGGCCCTTAACAAAATGAGACCGCACACAAGCACCCAGAGATCCATCCGCAGCCACAGATCATCGCGCAATCGCTGATGGGCATACCGCACGCCCAACAGGACGGGGATGAAGGCCCAATATTCCAGAGGGAACTTATCCATGACCGACCCGTTATCGACCCAGTATTTGAGGGCATCCGAGCGTTGCAGATAAAAGATACCGATGACTATTGGGCCCAACGTAAGTCCGAGGGCATGAACCCAACGCTTTTTATTGACCGCCCACACGACTAATGATGTCGCACAAACCTGCAAAACTCCAAAGACATTGGTAAAACTCAACAAAATATTGACCGGTAAAAGCCAGATCCAGGCACGGCTTTTATCGGACCGGTCATGGACGGTCTTTATGAAAAACACGGATTGAAGGACCGTCCATAAGATCCAAAGCGAATACGGTTGGGCCTGCGTCCAATACAACCATGTTGCCGGGAACGAGAGAAAAACAGCCGTTGCCAAAAGCGCGAGCGGAACCGAATACAACCAGGCTGCGGCAAAGAAAGTCAATGCGACAGCTCCGGACATAAAGACATTGGGTGCTGTGCGCAGAAGGACTTGCGAACGTTGATCATGCACCAGCCCATCGCCGCTATCCTTACCTTGAAAGGCGTAACCCAACCATTGTGTGACCGCCTTTTGGATCACATAAAAAAGCGGGCCGTTATTCCCTTCCAGTCCTTTGCCTGACAAAAGATCGCGATGCGTCAATGTTTCGACGGAATGGAT
>CAZLRE010000151.1:0-4953 GCA_964561885.1 uncultured Planctomycetales bacterium
TGCTTCGAGTTCGAGTGTTTACGGGGTCAAAGATATTCCCAATGTGACCGAGGATGTTGCGCTTGAACCGCTCACAGATTATTCCAAATTCAAAGCTTTGTGTGAAGATGTGCTTCTTAAAGAACAGACCAAAGATTTTGTCTGTTTGATCGTGCGTCCGGCAACGGTGTGCGGTTATTCGCCGAGATTGCGACTGGATCTGACCGTCAACATTTTGACCAATCACGCGGTGAACAACCGTGTCATCAAGGTTTTCGGCGGCGATCAGAAACGGCCCAATCTGCACATTGAGGACATGACGGATTTCTATCTGCAGGCTTTGCAATGGCCTGATGAGAAGATCGCGGGCAAGATTTACAACGTTGGTTACGAGAATCATACGGTCAGCCATATCGCGGACATCGTGAAACAGAATCTGAAGATGGATGACATCAAGATCGTAGTCGAGCCGACCAATGATAACCGGTCGTATCACATCTCTTCTCAAAAGATCGAGCGAGAACTGGGATTCCGTCCCAAGCACACGATAGATGAAGCGGTCAGGGATCTCAAGAGCGCGTTTGATGCCGGCAAGATCAAGGATTCCATGAATGACATCCGTTATTACAATATTAAGACGATGCAATCGGTGAATTTGCAATAAACGCAGGGGAGGGTTTTAAACCCTCCCCTACAGGATTTCTATGGATGATATCAAGAAACAATTACTGACAGTGATGCTTAAGATCCGCAAGGCGGAGGAAAAGATCGTCGAAGTTTACGCGCGCGATCAGAAGATGCGCACACCCACGCATTTGTCTATCGGCCAGGAAGCGGTCGCGGCCGCGTTAGCCTTGGCGCTATTAAAAGAAGATCAGGTCTATACCGGGCACCGCTGCCACGCGGCTTATCTGGCCAAGGGCGGGGATTATGACGGTTTCTTCGCAGAACTTTGCGGGCGCGCCACCGGGATCAGCGGCGGCCGGGCAGGATCCGCGCATCTGACCGATCCCAAAGCAGGGATTTTTTCTTCACCGATATTAGGCGCCACCATTCCGGTCGCGGTCGGAGCGGCCATGGCTTTTCAAATGGATAACAAAAAAGAGATCGCGGCCGCGGTCTTCGGGGATGCCACCGTTGAGGAGGGTGTCTTCGCCGAAAGTGTCAATTTCGCGGTCACCAAAAAGCTTCCGGTGCTTTTTGTGTGCGAAAATAATCTGTATTCCACGCATTCGCCGTTGTCCGTTCGCCAGCCGCCGTCGCCGATCTTTGAGCGCGTGCGTTCTAAAGAATTCCCCACCGAACAGGTCGATGGCAATGATGCGGTCAAGGTTTATGACGCCTTTCGCATGGCGATCAAATACATCCGTTATTGCCGTATGCCATTTTTTGTGGAATGTCTGACCTACCGCATCCGCGAACATGTGGGGCCGCTCAATGATTATGACCGCGGTTACCGCACCAAAGCGGAAGTGGATGATTGGGTTGCCAAGTGTCCGATCAAACGTCTTTCCAGACAATTGATGGATGAACGGATCATGACGGCAACGCAGATCGCTGAAGAAACAGAGAAATGGGAGCGGGCCGCGGAAGATTCTTATCAGCGCGCACTTAAAAGTCCGTGGCCGGATGCGTTATCGTTAACTGAACACGTATATTAATAATGTAGGGGCGGGTTTCAAACCCGCCCCTACGGGAATATTTTATGATCCGACAAATCACCTACGCCCAAGCCATCGCCGAAGCCCTTGTTCAGGGAATGGAACAAGACCCGAACGTTTTTGTGTTCGGACTTGGCGTTGATGACTACAAAGGAATTTTCGGAACGACGCGCGCGGCCTTTGAGAAGTTCGGCAAAGACCGTGTGTTTGATACGCCGGCCTCCGAAGGCGCCTTGACCGGTGTGGCCATCGGCGCCGCATTAAACGGCAAACGTCCGGTGTTGGTCCATGCCCGCAATGATTTTATGTTTTTGGCGCTTGATCAGATGATCAATAACGCGGCCAAATGGAAATACACCTACAACGGAAAATCATCCGTGCCTTTTGTGACGCGCGGCATCATCGGCAAAGGCTGGGGCCAGGGCCCCACGCATTCGCAAAGCATTCAGTCGGTCTTCGCGCATTTTCCGGGCATTGTGGTTGCCATGCCGTCGAACGCTTATGATGTCAAAGGCGTTATCCTCCAAAGTTTGAAAGCCGATTGTCCGGTGGTCATTCTCGAACACCGCTCGCTTTACGACATTAAGGCCGACGTCCCGGAAGGAATTTTTACAGTCCCGTTCGGAAAAGCCAAGGTCGTGCGCCAGGGAAGTGATGCGACGATCGTGGCCTCATCGGTCATGGTGTTTGAAGCGCTGAAGGCCGCTGAAGTGCTTAGCCGTGATGGTGTCAGTATCGAGGTTGTTGATCCGGTAACGATCCAGCCGCTGGATGAACAGGCGATCATCGCCTCGGTCAAGAAGACCGGACGCCTGATCTGCGCGGATACCAGCTGGCTGCGTTGCGGATTTTCGGCAGAAGTCGCCGCGGTCGTGGCGGAAAATATTCCTCAGTATCTCAAGGCGCCGGTCAAACGCATCGGATTTCCCGATTGTCCGTCGCCGGTCTCAAAAACTTTGGAAGATGTGTTCTTTCCATCCTATCGCGATCTTGTGGCGTCGGTGTATGGGGTCCTTGGACGCGAGCCGGGGATCGACATTCCCAATTTGCAGGTCGCGGATAGTTTTAAGGGGCCGTATTAGAAAGTGGTCAGTGCTCAGTGGTCAGTGGTCAGAAAAAAACAATCCTTATCCTGTCTGTCAGTAGCGATATCGGCCTGTACATGGCCAAAGAATATCTGGCCCAAGGACATCGCGTCATCGGAACGTTCCGCACTAAAAAGCATGTCCAATCTCTTTCGGGTCACCCGAATTGTCTTCTTTTGCCGTGCGATTTCTCCAACCCTAAAAGCATCAAAAATTTCATCGCCGCTGTTAAAAAACAAAAAATCACTTGGGATGTGTTTGTTTCCTGCGTAGGATATCTTTTGCCGGCGCAGCCGTTCTTTGAATGCAAGGTTGACGACTGGATCGGGAATGTTCATATAAACGCCCTTGAGCAGCTGCGGGTGCTGCATGCGCTTTATCCTTTGCGCAATAAAAAGACCTTAAGCGATGTTGTGTTCTTTGCTGGCGGCGGGGCCAATAACGCGGTCGTGGATATCACCGCTTACGCCATTTCCAAGATCATCTTAACCAAGATGAGCGAATATCTGGATGCTGAAAATAAGGATCTGAATGTTTTTATTGTCGGGCCTGGCTGGACCAAGACCAAGATCCACGATCAGGTGCTTCAGGCAAAAAATGTAGCGGCCAAGAAATTCAAGGAGACTAAAGATTTCATGGCCAATAAAGAGGGGACGAGCCTCCAGGAGATCTTTGAGTGCATCGAGTGGCTTCGCCAAGAAGGGCGGGGGATTTCCGGCGGCAGGAATTTCTCGGTGGTTTATGACCCCTGGCGCACAAAGACACGGGCCCAACTGATCAAAGCGCTTCAGGGTGATGCCGGAATGTATAAACTCAGGCGTCACGGTAACGGATTCATGCAGAAATAATTCAACGGAGAATGACGGTGGTAAAAAAGAAGATCACTCAAAAAGAAGCGTATCATCTGGGAACCGATTATCAGTTCGTGGACTCCATTTCTTTGGGGCCGTGGACGACGTACAGTCTGCTGCACGATCCCAAACACATGGGTTTTGTGCTGGCTCGCTATAAATTCCCGGCCAAGATGTTCGATGGTTTTGACAGCGCCATCGAAGTCGGCTGCGGTGACGCCTTTGGAACACCCATTGTGGCCCAGCATGTCAAAAAGGTGCTGGCCATTGAACCGGACCAGCGTCACATCGACAGCAATAAAATGCGTCTGGGCCAGATCGCGAACATCGAATTCCGGTGCGGGACCATTCAGGATCTAAAATTATCCAAGGCCTCGTTCGACGGCGCGTATTCGATCGATGTCATTGAGCATCTGGACAATCATCTCAATGATCCTTTCGTGGAAAGCCAGGCCAGGATCCTGAAGAAGGATGGGGTGTGCATTATCGGAACGCCGAATGTCGCGGCCGAGGCCTACGCTTCCGAGCGCAGCCGCGTGCAGCACATCAACCTGCACAGCCAGAAAAGCTTGAACGCGCTTATGTCCAAGTTCTTCAAGCGCGTCTTTATGTTCGGCATGAACGACGAGGTCCTTCATACCGGTTACGCGCCCATGTGCCATTACATTTTCGGGATGGGCGTCGGGGTTAAATGAACGAAGCGGAGACGTTCTTAAAGCAGGCTGTGCTCTTTTTGATAGTTGTGTTAGCTGTTTTCTTGCCCTTTCGGATCAATTTTAGTAGAAATTATTTTATTGTTTATGTTTTCTCGGTCTTGCTTTTTTGTGTGTTCTATGCCGGTTTGTTCTTTGGATTTAAAATTGAATCGGTGTGGGCGGCGGTCCATGATATAGCCGCGAGAGTGGCGAACACCAAGATCGGTCCGTTAGGGCTCAGCACACCGGCCGAGGAATTTGAAAAGGCAAGGGCACAGCTCATCGAAAAGCTTAATCAATTAGGCGTCAATAAGGAAGAAATACTGGAAAAGATCAAGCCATTGGACAGCCAGATCATCCATGAATACTCCTCAGGGCTTTATAAAAAGATACAAAAAGAGATAAGGTTCCTGTCAAAAAAAGAAACCTCTGATGGTAAAGAAAGCATTGAAACGCACAATGATTATTTGGAACACTTCAAGGTCGATCCGGCCCAGCTTCTGAATACCGAGGGTCTTGATGAGATGATCGCTGAGCTGAAGCAAAAAAATATATATACGGAAGAAATCAAATTTGAGATAAACAGGTTAAAGAAATTCCTTTTGAATTCACAAAGCATTGATTCCTTGCAAGGCGCCCAATGAAATTATCCGATTATATCGCCCAATTCCTGGCTGAACAA
>CAZLRE010000152.1:0-3246 GCA_964561885.1 uncultured Planctomycetales bacterium
ATTCGTTCTCATTATGTCTCTGGTCAGTCAGGGATTGGCCGGATACACCGAGGTCCCAGTAACCGAGATATTGGGATCTATGAACGGCAACAAGCAATTCGGTTACGCATGCGCCCAGGCCGTTGTTTTCGGGTTTATCCTGGTGGTCAGCTCGTTCTTACTTAAGAAAATTTCCGATAAAATGAAACAGGCATAACATTATGGCGGCGAATCAATACAGGACCTTGGGGTTGTTCAAGAACATTTTCATACACGCGTTTTTGCTGACGGTTGCGGTGTCATGTCTGTTCCCGCTGTTCTGGATGTTCCGATGCTCGCTTATGACCAATTCGACCATTTTGGTCGATAAGTCGCTTATTCCTCAGGTGATCAACTGGTCGAATTATTATATCGCCTGGACCAAAGGCAATTTCGGGATATATTTTCTAAACAGTGTTATCTATACGGTTTGTGTCGTTTTCGGGATCTTGATCGTCTCTTCGCTGGCGGCCTTTTCGTTCTCCCGGCTGAAATTTCCCGGCAAAGACATTATCTTTAATCTTTTTGTGGCGGCCATGATGATCCCGCTTCCGGGCAGTTTCGTGCCCTTGTATGTCCTTATGACAAAACTCAACCTTGTTAATACGCGTATAGGTTATATACTATGTATGATCAATGTTGGTCTGTCCTTAAGCATTCTTCTATTAAAAACATTTTTTGACAAGATGCCGCCCGACCTGGAAGATGCCGCCCGGATCGACGGCTGTTCCAAACTCGGGATCTGGCGCCATGTGGCGCTTCCCCTGGCAAGGCCCGCCTTGGCGGTCATTGTCATTTATAACTCACTGAATGTATGGAACGAATACATCTTAGCCACATTGTTATTGGGGAACAAATCTCTGATGCCGTTGCAGCGCGGACTGGAGGTCTTTCGCGGCGCGCATCAGGTGGATTATCCTGTCCTCATGGCGGGTCTCACAATGACGGCCCTGCCGATCATAGTTATTTATCTTTTGATGCAAAAGCATATCGTCAAAGGACTCTCATCCGGAGCGGTCGTCGGATAATGGGCACCATTCCTTCCATTATAAGAGCAGTCATCTCCTTCACGGTTATTTTCGCTTTCCTTTCGGCGGCACCGGTTGCCGTCTTTTCTCAAGAGACATCACAGCCCGCAGAGACGGACAGCGCGCCCGTACAGGCATCACAGCCGGCACTTAAAGATCTTGTGCGCGACGCCTGGGCTGCGTCCAGCAAAAGCAACTGGGATGAATTAAACGCGAAATTTGATCAATGCGTTCAATATTACGGCGCAGAGGCCACATTGGAGCACGACCGTTTGTCCGCTTTTCCCGGCAGGGATGTGATCGATGAGTACAAAATCATGAATGATGTGGCCACGTGTTATTTCGTCAAGGCCGAAAGTTTAATGCATCAGGGGAAAAACGAAGAAGCGACCGCATTATTTGAGGAAACGATCAAGAAATTCAAATGGGCGCAGGCATGGGATCCCAGCCGCGGAGGTTATTGGTCCATCGCCGAGAAAAGCCAGGCAAGTATTGATGTCATCTCGGGCAAGGCCCAGCAGGAAGAGGAAGCCAAGGAAAGCCGTCCGGTTATACACACTGTTCCTACGCTTGCGAACCCCGGAACCGAAAAGATCGTGGATTACACCAAATACGGCAAGTTCCTGAATGTCGGCACCAAAGATTATCATTATCAGATCAAGGATACCAAAGCGCTCGCCGAGGCCGTTGGAGAAGGCATCTATCCCAACCTGACGGATGTTTACAAAAATCCGGGATATAAAAAGGCGCGCGACGAAGGGCGCATGGAAGGCAATCACTGGGATTTTGTGCGTTCCGACGATATGGAGGCGGCGTTCTTCAAATGGGCCACTGCGCCGGAACCGTGGGGCGTACGGCTTTTTTACATCGGTATGATCTTTGAACGCGCGAAAATGATCGAGCATGCTATCAAGGCTTATCACGCGCTCATCGTGCATTATCCTAATGCAACTGCCTGGACATACTGGCAGACGCCCTGGTATCCCGCCCAGGCGGCTGTGGCGAAGATCAAGCATATCGTGCGCGAACATCCCGAACTGAACTTGAAGTTCAAGTGGGGAAAGATCAAGATCGAAAACGCGTTCGACAACACGACCGAGAACGATATTGTCATCACTTTCCCGGGCATCATTGAACCTAAAACAAAAATGGATGCGCTCAATGAGCGCATGGGTCTCGACCAGAAAAAGGTGGAGTTAACCAGCACCAAAAAGATATTAGGCGAGGGAAGAGTAAAGCTTGTTCAGTACACTAATGATCACTGGCAGCTATTGGTCGATGGCAAACCCCGTGTTATTCACGGTATCACTTATGCGCCGACCAAGGTCGGTCAAAGCCCCGACAAGGGAACGGTCACCAACTGGATGACCGATGATTTCAACGGCAACGGAAAGATCGACGGGCCTCACGAGGCCTGGGTGGATAAAAATCTTAATAATACGCAGGACGCGGATGAGCCGACCGTCGGTGATTTTCAGTTGATGAAGGAGATGGGCGTCAATACGATGCGCATTTATCATCAGCCCCATGAGCTTCAAAAGGCGTTGCTCAAGGACCTTTACGAGAATTACGGCATCATGGTCATCATGGGCGATTTCCTGGGCAAGTACACCCTGGGTTCCGGCGCGGCATGGTCCGACGGGACAGACTACGAAAATCCCGAGCACCGCAAGAACATGATGGAGTCCGTGCGCAAGATGGTCATGGAACACAAGGATGAACCTTATATTTTGTTCTGGCTTTTGGGCAACGAGAATAATTACGGCGTCGCGTCCAACGCCGATAAAAGACCCGAGGCTTATTATCAGTTTGCCAATGAAGTCGCCAGGATGATCAAGGAGATCGATCCCGACCATCCCGTCGCATTGTGTAACGGGGACACGCTATTTCTGGATATTTTTGCCAAGAACGCGCCCGACATCGACATTTACGGCGCTAATGTTTACCGCGGCGATTATGGGTTCGGTTCGTTCTGGGATCAGGTCCATGACGCGGCCGATAAACCGGCGTTCATCACGGAATACGGAGCACCGGCGTACACTCCTCACGTTTCGAAAGAGGAAGGGGAGAAAGCCCAGGCGCAGTATCACCGCGGCAATTGGCTGGACATTCGGGACAATATGGCCGGTCATGAAGGCGGCGTCGGCAATTCATTAGGCGGGGTCGCCTTTGAATGGCTGGATGAGTGGTGGAAGAACTA
>CAZLRE010000152.1:3256-4953 GCA_964561885.1 uncultured Planctomycetales bacterium
TGTCATCGGTCCGTTCCCGGGCGGTTATTATTTTGAGGAATGGTTCGGCCTTATTTCCCAGGGCGACGGCAAAAGCAGCCCGTATCTGCGTCAGTTACGCAAAGTTTATTTTACCTATCAAGAACTCTGGAAGTGATCTTTTCATTTTCTTGCCCGATATCAAATTGCGCTTAAAATTTAATTTGGATATTCTTGCGGAAATAGTATATACTTATTCAACATTTGTCACAAAATGTCACTTATCGGTTAAGACAGATTTCAAAAAACCCAAAAACCATGTTTGAGGAGGATGTATGAAGAAGTTGGTATTATCGGTCAGTTTAGTGTTAGCGGGCGTTATGGCCCTTTGCCATCCGACGCCTGCCGTCGCTTATGAGTTTGGTGATTTCCGCTCCGCCACTTTGGTCGGCAAAGCTTGGTCGGCCCTCGGCTCCGGCGACATCGAAGCGGTCTTGGCGTATACGAACAAATGCCTTGAGCTTTACGGTGAACAAGCCCGCGCCATGCAAAAGGATCTGACCGATTACGTGACCGGCGATCCCAAAGATGTTCATGCGAAGTGGGCGCTTAATGACGTGGCCACATCTCTCTATATCCAGGGCGAGGCGTATCGCAAGGCCAACATGAAAGATGAGGCCATGGAAGCCTACAAATCCATCGTCGACAACTATACCTACGGCCAGACATGGGACCCTAAGGGTTGGTTCTGGAAGCCTGCCGACGCCGCCAAAGAAAAACTGGTGATGCTCGAATCCGGCGTTGAACTGGATTTCGGTGATTATACCTCTTCCCATTTGATCACAAAAGCCTGGGGCGCTTTAGCCGCCAACGATCTGGATCAGGTCTTGGCCTATGTGAACAAAGCCACTGAACTCTATTCTAAAAAAGCCAAAGAAATGCAGTCCGAATTGACCGAGTATCCCTGGGAATCCAAGGACAAGATCTTTTCGTATTGGGCGCTCAATGATATCGGGACCGGATACTTCATCCTTGGTGAAGCTTACAGAAATGCCGGCAAGAACGATGAAGCTAAGGAAGCCTACAAAACTTTGATCGACGAGTATTCCTATTCGCAATGCTGGGATCCTCAAGGCTGGTTCTGGAAACCTGCCGAAGCGGCTCAAGAGAAGATCGCATTGCTGGAAAGCTCCAGCTAATCCAATCTGTTTCTCTTTCAGAAAAAGCCCACGACGTATTATATGTCGTGGGCTTTTTCTGTCGGGGCATTAATGGCTTTACATATTTTTAAAAGAATGATAGGATTCGTAGCCATGAAAAGATGTTTTAACATATTTGTCTGTTTTCTGCTGTTGTTGGGGGCTGGATGTTCCGGCCACAACGGTCTTAATGAAGCCTCCGCTGGGGCTGATAAGAATACCCCAGAGGAAAGCGAAACAGCCCCGGTCATATCTTCCCGTGAAGCAGATCCTGTCTCATCGTCAGATGCCAAATCCGCCGAGTTCAAACCGTTTGCGGTTTATAAAGATAAAGGTTTCCCGAACCGTTTTACTCCGTCCGGATATATGCCGAACGGAGAATGCCTTTACATGGATGACGCCTGGACGGAGAAATGCGTAGACGGAAAATCCTGCATCAAGGTCATCTATGACATCGATTGTTCCAAAAAGGGCCGCAACTGGGCAGGCATATACTGGCTTAATCCCGCAGATAACTGGGGCGACCGCAAGGGCGCTTAT
>CAZLRE010000153.1:0-1499 GCA_964561885.1 uncultured Planctomycetales bacterium
CAGTCTAGGGGCGGAGGTCCCGTTCTTAAGGGACGGGTCATTTTCCGGCGCGCGCGTTAATCTCGAACAGGTTTTGCAGTATTCACTCGCTGAATTAGAGAAGCGCGAAATCTGGCCGGACATTCTTGTTTCGCTTGAGATTACGTTCCCGTTCCGTGACGCGAACTTGATCGATGATCTGGTCTTTGAACTCGTTGATAAAGGGTTGGATACGGTCATCCCGGCCAAGGAAGAATTTAATTCCTGCTGGATCGAAGAAGAGGGCAGCTACCGCCGGATCGACGAAGGGTTCACCCCGCGTGAATTTAAAAAGCCGGTGTACGTTGCCATCAAAGGTCTGGGCTGCGCCACGTATCCGAACTTTGTTCGGGACGGAAAACTTTTCGGCAACAATGTCGGCATGTACAAAATGGCCGATCCCAACGCGTTCATTGAAGTCCGCTCCCAGAACGATTTTCTTTTGGCGGAGTCCATCCTGACAGATAAATTTATCTTCTCGAAATAAGGTTGTTGGTTATGCCTGATGAAAAACTAAAAGACCAAGCCCAGCAGGCATTGGACGATGCACGACGTTTGGCTCGAGAGGGTTATTATGAAGAGGCTTTACAGAAGCATATCTGGTTTCATCACAATGCTCTTTCCATCAGGCCCAGTTTTTATGGTGTCCGTCTTTCCTTTGCATTATCTGATTGGATAAAATTGGGTAAAAAATATCCCAAAGCGTTGGAGGAATTAAGAAAAATCAGAGATAAAAAGACTCAACAGTTGTTGGCTGGTGATTTGAGGAAAGAGTTTTTTCATGATGTGGCAGCTATTAATCAACGATTAGATGAAATGAGTTCTACCGTAACATTGTTTAAGAATTTTGATATTTTAAATTCTGATTTTGCATTAATTATTTATAAAAGCGCCGATTCTGCATTACTAAAGGCTGGTGAATATGATTTGGCAAGGAAATATTTAGCAGATCCAGGAAAGAAATTTAGTGAGATTGCAAAATCTTTTAAAGAGTGCATAGAAATGATTAGTAAACAAAATGAAGAATCTAAAAAGGTTGGAATAGATACATTTGGAAAGACTTTTTCCGAAGAAGTGGTTGGCTTAATGACAATTTTAAAAAAGACTGGCTCTGAACAAGAGGCCCGACAGATTCAAACTAAGGCTTTGGAAATATTAGACAATCCTTTGATTAGAAACTTCTTTAACGGTTAAAGCTTTTTATGCGGTTCAAATCCCTCGATCACATCATCAATGATGCCAGGGCCACGCTCAGGCGTTTTCCGCTGACGCTTCTATGGTCGTTCACCGGAACGCTGGCCATGGTCGCGTGGGTCAGCCTCGAACGTGTCCTGCGAAATTCCAATTTTGATCCTCTTTGGAAGATCGCGCTCGTCGCCACTCTCGGCATCACGCTGTTTATTTCCATCCAGGTCTATTGTGAACTTACAAAACTCGACGCCCGCAAATGCCGCTGGCTGAATTTAGGCGGATGCGTTATC
>CAZLRE010000153.1:1509-4950 GCA_964561885.1 uncultured Planctomycetales bacterium
CGGGCTTAAGGGCGCCGATTACTACCGTTTTTATCTGATCAATGCCGATCTGCATTTGCTGGTCGCGATCGCGCCGTTTCTTTTTCAGCGCGATCTCACCAACGCGTTCTGGCAATACAACAAGGCGCTGTTTATCCGGATCGGGATCTGCGCGATCTATTCGTCAACGATCTACATCGGCTGTGTCATCGCGATCGTCTGCCTGAACAACCTGTTTAACCTGCGAATAAAGGAAGACATCTATCTTCAGCTCTGGTTTATCGTCATGGGGATCTTCAACACCTGGTTTTTCCTGGGAGGGGTGCCTGGCGATATCCGGTCCCTGGAGACAGCCGATGACTATCCCAAGGGCTTAAGGATCTTCACACAGTTTATTCTGATCCCGCTGGTCGTTCTTTATTACGCCATTCTTTATCTGTACATGGGCAAGATCATCGTGACCTGGAACCTTCCCGTCGGATGGTTATCGTCGTTTATCATCGGCGCGTCATTGCTGGGCATTCTCACGCTATTATTGGTCTATCCATTGCGGACCCGGTCCCAATTCGGCTGGATCAAAACGTACGCCAAATATTTCTATCTGGCGCTTCTGCCTTTGGTCGTTCTGATGGCGGTTGCGATCTTCCGCCGGATCTTTGATTACGGCATCACGGTCGAGCGTTACTTTGTGCTGCTGTTCACCGTCTGGCTGTTTTATATCTCGGTGAAATTCACATGGCGGCCCAACACCGACATCCGTTTGATCCCGACGTCCATGTGTATCCTGATCGTGGCCGCAACCTTCGGACCTTTAAGCGCGGTGAATGTGTCGGCGAAAAGCCAGCTGTCGCGCCTGGAATATTATCTGACCAAGACCGGCTACGTAAGCGGCGGATTTCTCAACAAGGGCAAGCGCAAGGTCGCCTTCAAGGATGCCGCGGAAATATCTTCGATCGTCGAGTATCTGCACCGCATGCATGGTCTTTATCTCTTGAACCGGTGGGCCAAGCCGGGGGAAGATTTCAAGACCGCAGAACCGTATTCGTTTTGCCGGGATTATCTAGGCATTGAGTTCATTCAGAGGTATCAGAGGGACTCCGGTCAGGGCGCCCAAACAGAGTATTATTTTTATTACAATACCAAATACGAACAGCTGCGGGAGATCAAAGGTTTTGATTATGTGTATTTTGTGCAGAATGTCTACCGCAACCATCACGGCCAGAAAGACCCGGTGAGAACCCCGCGCGGCGACTTCACCTTCAAGTTCGCCGACGGGCGTAACATCCTTGATTTTCAATACGCCGGCCAGACGCTTTCTTTTGATCTGGACCCTGTGCTGGCTGAGCTCAAAGAGACAAAGGGGATCAACGGCTATGACATTGACCCCGCGCTGTTAGTTTTTGAAAAGGAAAACAGCAGTGTCTTTCTGCGGCTGATCTTATCGTCTTTAAACGGTAATTACACCGATGAAGCCCCCCGGCTGGATAATGTTTCTGGGTATTTGTTGATCCAATTCAGAGGTCCGCATGAAACACAATGAAGTTGTGTTCCTCAAGGCTGAACAATTACGAGGAGCGTTCCACGGGGTCTTGACGGCCCTGTCCGTTGATAAGACGGTGGCCCATCATGTGGTGGAAGGTCTGGTGCAGACGTCCCTGCGCGGGGTTGATTCTCACGGCATCCGTTTGTTCCCGCATTATGCCAAAGTGGTCAAGGCCGGACGCGTCAACGGCCATCCGAAGTATCAATTCCACAAAGGCGGAAATTCCGTCGGGCGTTTGGATGCCGATCACACCTACGGCCATGCCGCCGGGGCCGAGGCCATGAAGTATGTATTGGATATGGCCAAGCAAACAGGTTGCGGCGCGGTCGCGGTTTATAATTCGAGCCATTTCGGCGCGGCGGCCTATTGCGGTCTGATGGCGGCGGATAAGGACATGATCGGCATCAGTCTCACGCATGCCGATGCGTTGATGCTGACGACCGGCGGCATCCGCGCGTTCTTTGGCACCAATCCGATCTGCGTCACCGCGCCGGTCGAAGGCGAAGGCCCGTTCTGTCATGACATGGCGACCACGACCATTACCTGGAACAAAGTAAAAATGCACCGCGAGAAGAATTTGCCGCTTGCGCATGGACTCGCCGCTGATAAAAGAGGCGAGAGCACAACCGATCCTCACGCTGCCGAAAGCGTCATGCCTATCGGAGGTTACAAAGGGTTCGGTCTGGGCATGGTCGTTGACATCTTCTGCGGCCTGTTAAGCGGCATGCCCTTTGGGCGCGAGATCACCAGCATGTATCTGACCCCTCTGGATCAAAAAAGGTATCTCGGCCAATTTTATATGGCGCTCGATATCAGCAAGTTCCAGGATGTGAAGCTCTTTAAGTCCAGATTAAAGAAATATATGGATGAGATCCGCCGTGAACCTGCCAAAGACCCGGCCAATCCAGTCATGGTCCCGGGTGATCCGGAGAAAAAGGCTTTTGTGGAGCGCAGCAAAGAGGGTATCCCGCTGTCGCCGTACGAATTCGATGCTATTTGCGAAACTTGCCGCCAATATGCGGTGGCAATTCCACAGGGTTAATGGAAAGACCAGATCGAGTTGTTCAGCACCCTATACCCGTTTGGTACAGGGTGTTCATTTTTAATGTGTTCAAGCCGGTTTTTCGTTGCTGACCACCAATCGGTACTATTTTAAATTTTTATTTAGATAATATTGAAATTAATATTAGAATAAACCGGAAAGTAAGAGGATTGTTGAGGTTCGTACAGTATGTCCATAAGAGTCACTGATCCGTTCAAAAGCTGGGGTATTGATCTTCGCCAGACCATCGGTCTTATTTTTGATATCGATGAGCTTTTGGTTGATAACTCCAGAGAGCTTTATACAGCGTATTGTTCGCTTTTGGAAACCCGCAATATCCCGCTGGACCCGCACGAGACCTTTCCCGGCAAAGACCTTTTCGAGATCATCAATACCATCAGAACCAAGTATTCTATCGCTGATTCCTGCGAGGCCTTGGTCGCGGAACGCAGGCGCAATTACATCGAACTGCTTAAGATCCAGCACGGAACGGTCTGTTCGGGAGTTAAGGAAATGTTTGATTTTCTCGACCAAAACCGCGACAGGCTTAATGTGCGTATGGCGTATGCGTCATCATCCGAAAAAGCCTTTATCGACATTATTCTTCAGGGTATCTTCATGGACTGCGGCTTGAACAATTATGCCGCGATGCCCGATCAGTTCTTTTCATTCGAGAATGGACGATCGGCCAACACCTGCTGGGAACCCGGGCAGCTGAAGAAACCCAGTCCGATGGTCTATCTTAAAACTTTGCAGAAGCTGGGACTTGATGCCCGGCAGTGTATCGCGTTTGAAGATTCCAAAAGCGGTGTTGAGTCGGCTCTCAACGCAGGGCTGAATGTCTTTGTCGTTCCTTCCAAGGCCAACCGGGAATACT
>CAZLRE010000154.1:0-4901 GCA_964561885.1 uncultured Planctomycetales bacterium
CGTGTATGAGTTGATCGCACAACGCCTGCGTCAGACCCGCTGGGCCGGTCTTTGGCTGGCGGCTTAATTGCTCTTTATAGATCCAATAATTTGAGTTGGTTTCCGAAGTCTTCTTTTTTGGGAAGACGTTGTTCGGAATGAAAAGGGAAGCCCGTGCAATCCGGGCGCGGTCCCGCCGCTGTAACTGGTTCTGCTTCGCTCCAAAACTTTCGTGCCTGCCTGTCGGCAGACAGGTTGGAGCTTCGCAGGAATGATCCTTTGCCATTACCCTTAATAGGGTGAGAAGGCGCTGGATAACATAAGCCAGGAGCCAGAAGACCTGCCTGCTCAACTGAAGTTTGATTTCCGCGCGAGACGGGAAGAAGACGACATATCATGAGGCTAAGAAACAGGGTGCGCTCTCATTTGGACGAAAGTCCGGGTGAGAGCGTTCTTATTTTAAGGGAGACAAGTTTGAAGTCCGACGTCTGAAGTCAGAAGGGGTTGTTCTTTTCTTTACTTCGGACATCTGACTTCTGACTTTCCCAAAGGAGCGTTATGAAGATTCTTAAATTCTTTGGTTTAGTGTTTTGTCTGTTATCCAGCGTGAACGTCCACGCCGATGATACGGTCTATCTCGATGACATCGTCATCACCGCCAGCCGCATGGCGCAACGCAATTATAAAGTTCCTGCGAACGTGACCGTCATCGACTCCGGAGAGATCGAGGTCTCAAGCGCGCAGAATGTCCCTGATCTGCTCAAGGAAACTCTTGGTGTGAGCATTTACGATAACAGCACGGCTAAATCTTCGGTCATCGACATCCGCGGGTTCGGGGATTCAGCCTCGCGCAATGTCCTCGTTTTGGTCAATGACCGCAAGGTCAACAATGTTGACATTTCCGGCCCTGACCTTGTGCAGATCCCGCTGGAGGCGGTCGAACGCATTGAGGTCATCCGCGGCGCGGGTTCAGTTCTTTACGGAGATAACGCGGTGGGCGGCGTGGTTAATATCATCACCAAAAAAGGAAGGGGCGATCTTAAAGGACGCCTGGGTTTTGACTATGGCAGTTACGCGGCACGTAACACGGACATCGAGGTTTCGGGGGAAAAGAATAATATCTCGTATTTCGGTTATTCCAAATACGGCGAGGCCCGCGGTTATCGCGCGAATAACGATTCGCTGAGCAAAGATTTTAACACGCGCCTGGGTTATGATCTTTCCGATAAGCTTTCGGCTGATCTGGATATGGGTTGGCACGAGGACAACCAAAGACTTCCGGGCGGTTTGACTGACTCGCAATTGGCTGCGCAAGGACGTCGAGGAACAGCCAACCCCGATGACTTTGCCAATACCAAAGACCGTTATGTTAAGCTCGGTTTTGATGTCAAACCCTGGCCTGAGGATCTCGAATGGGGCAAGTTTTCGATAGACCTTGATTACCGCAACCGTGATGTGTATGACGCGTTTTTTTCTTTCGGGGAATTTTCGACCAAACGCAATATCGACACCTATGGCGTTACAGCCAAGTATGTCTTCGACCAGGAGATCCTCGGCAAAGACGTCAATCTGGTGACAGGTGTGGATTATTACGATACCAACAATGACATTATTGGAAGCGGATCGAACGTTGATGACATCACGATCAAGAAGAAAGAGATCGGTTTCTTCGGTTACGCTCAGTACGAGGCGTTCAAAGATCTGTATGTGAACGCGGGGACGCGTTATCATCAGGCCGAGTATGAGTTCGATCAGCGAAATGTTATTGTGAATCAATCCCAGAGGCCGGACGTGTGGTCGAATACTGCGGGATTGCGTTATGATTACGCTCAGGGTTCGAATGTCCACGTGAGCGCCCAGGAAACGTTCCGGTTTCTGGCGACGGATGAATGGTACAGCACGGCCAATTTTCCGGGGTTCGGCATCACTCCCGGGTTGAACCTCAATCTGGAACAGCAGACCGGTGTGCAATTCGAGGCAGGTATCAAACATGACTTCAACGATGCCGTTATTGTGACGGTGACACCGTATCAAATGGACCTCAAGGATGAGATCTTTTTTGATCCGGTCACTTTTGCCAACAGCAATTATGCCAAGACACGGCGCCGCGGGGTGGAATTCGGTCAACAGACCGATATCCTGAAACTTGTGACTTTGGAGAAGCTGGACAGATTGGAATTCGACACGAGCTACACTTATCAGGACGCTGAGTTCCTGAAGGGCGCTTATGGCGGCAAGGACATTCCATTCGTTCCCAGGCATGAGGCCAATGCCCGTCTGACCGTCGGATTTTGGGAGCATTACAATCTATCGTTGATCGGTCATTATGTGGGTTCGCGGTTTGCCATCAATGATACGGCCAATGCCACACCGCAGGTCAAGCCGCATTACCTGATGGACGCGAAATTTACTTATGACCGCAAGTATCTGGAGGCCTTTGTGTCGCTCAACAATATCTTTGATGAACAATATTATTCCTACGTGAGCAAATCCACGTTCTCCAGCACGAAGTCCTGGTTTCCGGCTCCGGAACGCAATGTGACGGTGGGGATGAGTGTTAAGTTTTGACAGGAAGGACGAGAGACGTGGGACGATGGACGCAAAGGATTTTTCGGACATCAACCTCGTCCCTCGTCCCTCGTCTATCGTCCTACGTCCTTCGTTTAGTTTTAATCAATATCCCAAATTAGGTCCCAGCCATTTTTCCATGGTCGCAAGGTCCATGCCTTTGCGCTTGGCGTAGTCGATGACCTGGTCCTTGGCGATCTTTCCGACGGCAAAGTATTTGGATCTCGGATGGGCGAAATAAAGGCCGCAGACCGCGGCGGTGGGGTACATGGCGTAGGATTCGGTGAGCGCGATCCCGGTATTGGCCGTCACATTGAGAAGTTTAAAGAGCGTGTCTTTTTCCGTATGATCAGGGCAGGCCGGATAGCCGGGCGCCGGGCGGATGCCGGTGTATTTCCCAAGAATGATCGCGTCATTGTCTAGATTTTCTTGAGGCGCGTATCCCCAAAATTCTTTGCGCACGCGTTCGTGCAGATGTTCGGCAAATGCCTCGGCCAGGCGGTCGGCCAAGGCCGTTGCCATGATACTTTTGTAGTCGTCATGGTCGGCCTTATACTTTTTGACGATCTCATCTAATCCGATCCCCGCGGTCACCGCAAATACACCGATATAATCTTTAATTCCTGAATCCTTTGGGGCGATAAAATCCGCGTGGGAATAATACGGCCGTCCGTCCGGCTGCTCAGCCTGCTGGCGGAGATTGTACAGGACGGTAAGGATTTTGCTGCGTGAATCATCGCTATACACTTCAATATCATCACCGATACTGTTGGCCGCGAAAAAACCGATGACCCCGTTGGCCTGAAGCAGGCGGTAGGTGGTGATCTCGTTGAGCATTTTCTGCGCGTCGTTAAAGACGCGAGTGGCCTCATTGCCGAGCTCGGGATGTTTTAAGATGTTCGGGTATTTTCCCTGCAGTTCCCACACCTGGAAATACGGCGACCAGTCGATGCGTTCGCGTATGCGCCGCAGGTCGTAATTCTTAAGCGTTTGGACTCCCAAGAACGACGGCTTTGTGACGGGAACAGTTTTCCAGTCCGAGGCCATTTTGCGTTCCCGTGCTTGCTCGATCGTGAGGAATTTCTTTTCAGACTGACGGCTCGCGTGTTCTTCGCGCAGTTGTTCATATTGGCTTTTTGTCTGTTGAACAAATCCTTCTTTGATGGCAGGGTCCATGAGATTACGCGCAACACCCACTGAACGCGAAGCGTCCTTCACATGAATGGTAAATCCGTTAGGGAAGGCGAGCGCGATCTTGACCGCCGTGTGGTCTGGGGAAGTCGTAGCTCCGCCGATCAACAGCGGGATCTTAAACTGCTGGCGCTGCATTTCGGAAGCCACATGGATCATTTCATCCAAAGACGGGGTGATGAGCCCGCTTAAACCGATCATGTCGACTTTTTGTTCAATGGCGGTTTTAAGGATCGTCTCGCAGGACACCATGACGCCCAAGTCAATGATCTTGAAATTATTACACGAAAGCACAACGCCGACGATGTTCTTGCCGATGTCGTGCACATCGCCTTTGACGGTCGCCATAAGAATGGTCCCGGCGTTCTTGCTGTCGCCGTCCTTCTTTTCTGCTTCCATAAACGGCATCAGATAAGCGACCGCTTTTTTCATGACGCGCGCGCTTTTAACGACCTGGGGAAGGAACATTTTACCGGCGCCGAATAAGTCGCCGACAATGTTCATCCCGTCCATGAGCGGGCCTTCGATGATCGACAGCGGGCGTGGATACTTTTGACGCGCTTCTTCCACATCCGCGTCAATGAATTCCACAATCCCTTTGACCAGCGCGTGCGAAAGGCGCTTTTCGACCGAATCCTTGCGCCATTCATCCTCGACTTTCTCGGTGACATCTTTCTTTTTGACCGACTCGGCGAATTTAACCAATCGTTCTGTCGCATCTTGCCGGCGATTTAGAAGAACATCTTCAACCAGTTCCAAAAGGTCTTTGGGGATCTCTTCGTAGATCTCGAGCATGCCGGCATTCACAATGCCCATGTCCAGACCGGCTTTGATGGCGTGATACAAAAACGCGCTGTGCATGGCCTCGCGCACCACGTTGTTGCCTCGAAAACTGAACGATATATTGCTGACCCCGCCGCTGACCTTGGCCAAGGGAAGATTCCCTTTGATCCAGCGCGTGGCTTCAATGAAATCAACCGCGTAGTTGTTGTGTTCATCCAGACCGGTCGCCACTGTCAGGATGTTGGGATCAAAGATGATATCCTCGGGAGGGAAGCCGACTTTTTGGGTCAGAATATCGTAGGAGCGTTTGCACACCTCGATCTTACGCTTAAAATTATCCGCCTGTCCCTGTTCGTCAAAGGCCATGACCACGACCGCGG
>CAZLRE010000155.1:0-2947 GCA_964561885.1 uncultured Planctomycetales bacterium
AACCGCTCCACTGGGATTTTTGATGCTGATCATTTTTTTGGCCGGATTGGCGGCCGCATTGATGACCGTCGGGGTTATGACTTCTGTTTTTTCAAGGAATGTTCATCAAGTCTTCAGGGATTTCTTTGATCTTGTCAATAAGATCTCTTACGCAGGTTCAGCATTATTAATGTTGACAGGGCTGTGGCTGCTCATTGACGGTTTTAGTAAGGCGAAATAATGGATATTGTTCGGGGTGTTCGGGAGGGGTGAAAAAAACAGGCTATTTATAAAATTAGAAGGGTGTTGATATGTCCAATAAGATCCTGATCCTTGATGATGACGCTGACATCCTGGAGTCCTTTAAGCGCAGCCTCGAGCGGGCGGGTTATGATGTCGTTGCTGTTTCAGACGGAAAACAGGGGCTGCGCGCCGCCCAGGGACAGATGTTCGATCTGATCATAACCGATGTGGCCATGCCGGTCATGGACGGCTTTCATTTTTTCAAAGAGATCAGACAATGGCCGGCTTACGCGAAAGTTCCTGTGGTCGTTGTTACCGCCCATGAGCGGGTGGAGGATTCATTCCGTATTTTCGGCGTTACGGATTTTCTATCCAAGCCGGTTTCGTCTGAGGTCATTCTTGAAACGATCCAGCGGATCTTAAATCCGGGCCGTCGTCCGATGGAATCCCGCAAGATCATTGTCTGCGGTTCCAACGTGGAGGTGGTCTTAAGCATGGTACAGCTATTGAACGACCACGGACAAAAGGCGTCGGCTGCTCATGATGAAGCGGAGTTCTTGGTCAAGACACTAAACGAAGAACCGGAAATGGTCCTGATCGATGTGCTTTTGCCCAAACTGATGGCGCATGAAGTCATTGCGTCTTTGAGAGCGTTTTCGCGGTTTTCCAAATTAAAGATACTGGCGTACACTCATTTTTCCGAGCGGGAATTGACCAGCGTCAATGCCATCGAACAGCTAAAAGCCTCGAAAAATAAGTGTCTTGAGGCCGGCGCGAGCGCTTATATCGGACGTTTCAGCAAGGTCACATTTATGGAATCGATCAGGGAATGTGACAGGGATCTTTAACGACTTAATGGTTTTTTTTAGTTTTTTTTGGGGGGGATTAGGCAATTTCTTTGAGGATGATCTTTGCCGCCCGCTGGCTTGCGCCGGGATCGCCTAACCATATCGGAAATTTGGAAAACTCTTTTTGGATCCAGTGAGTCTGTTTGTGGTCTGAAAGGAGTTTTTCCATTTCACCGGCGATGTTTTTAGCAGTGGCTTTATCCTGAATGAGCTCCGGCACGATGGTCTTGCCGGCCACAATGTTGGCTAGCCCGATGTTGGGGATCTTGATGAACATCTTAGCCAGGAAGTAGGTGAGCCAGGAGGTTTTATAAACGATGACCATGGGCTTTTTGAGGATCGCAGCCTCCAGCGTTGCTGTTCCGGAGGCGACGATGCATGCGGTCAATGCGTTAAATTCGTTATAAGAGTTTTGTTCAACGGTACGGATAGGGCATGAACTTTGCTGGGCGAGCTGATCGATTAGATTTTGATCCACCCCTGGGGCCTTGAGGATCAGGAATTGGCGCTGCTGATTCTTTTTGTAGAGGATCTCCGCGGCCTTGATCATGACCGGCAGGTGGCGCGTGATCTCTTTTTCTCTCGAGCCCGGCAGAAGCCCGATCACCGAATGACCTGTGTGCAGCCCAAGTTTCATAAGCACGTCACGCGGGTCGGCTGTGACCTTGATCTCATCCATCAGCGGATGTCCGACAAAATCGACCTCCATTTTGTGTTTTTTGTAGAACGCCTGTTCGAACGCGAAGAGGACCATCATTTTGTCCGTCACTTTTTTGATGAGCTTGATGCGTTGTTCCCTCCACGCCCAGACCTGCGGAGAAATGTAGTAGATGACCTTGATGTGTCGTTCTTTGAGTTTGCGGGCCAGTCTTAAATTAAAACCGGGATAATCAACGAGCAGCACGGCGTCCGGTTTGGTTCGGTCAACTTCTGCGAGGACCTGGTCAAAGACTTTTTTGATGCGGCTGTAATTCTTAATGACTTCAACGAATCCGATGACGGCAAGTTCAGTGATGTCGGCGAAGCATTCAACGCCCGCCTGTCGCATGCGTTCCCCTCCGACACCGGTCATTTTTAAAGACGGAGATACCGAGCGCAACACTTGAGCCACTTCAGAGGCGCGCATATCGCCGGAGACTTCTCCGGCAATGATCATGAGAAGTTTTTGAGGTTCTGCCATATTTTGTCTGTTATTTCCAAGGCGACCCGGAGCGCTTCTCTGGCCTCAACGCCTGAGACAACAGGGGTTTTGTCCAGAAGGACGCAATCCACGAACGACTCGAGTTCCTTTTTCAGCGGTTCTTCTTTCTCGATGGGTATGGATTCTTTGGTGATCGCGATCAGGTTTTTGCGGTAAATAAAGGCCTTCTGATCGACATAATCCAGTGATATGTAAGCGTTCTTTAGGAATATCCGTATCTTGCGCATGACCTCCGGCGAGATGCGGCTCGCGGTGATATTGCAGACGCTGCCGTTGGCGAATGTCAGGCGCACATTGGCGATGTCCTCGCGTTTGGTCAAGACCGGAACTCCAACAGCCTGGATATCTTTGATCGGATAACGGATGAGCCCTAAAATGATGTCGATGTCATGGATCATCAGGTCCGTCACTACGCCGATGTCGAGCGACCGGTTGGGGAACGGGTTGAGACGATGGCATTCGATAAAAAGCGGGTCTTTGACGATCTTTTGGATGGCCTGGAAGGCTGAATTAAAACGTTCGACATGCCCGACCTGAAGTTTGAGGTTGTTGCGCTGCGCCAGGTCAATGAGCATGTCCGCTTCATCCAAATTGATCGTGATGGGTTTTTCAACAAAGGTATGCACTCCGCGTTCCAGGAAATATCGGGCGATCTCGGCATGGGTCACGGTTGGGG
>CAZLRE010000155.1:2957-4850 GCA_964561885.1 uncultured Planctomycetales bacterium
AAATATTGACGGCCTGGATGTCATCGGGCAGTTTGCGGTAATCGGTGAAAAAAGGGATTTTATAAGTATCGGCCAAGGTTTTGACGTTCGCGCTGTGGTGGTCACAGATGGCAGAGACGTTGACTTTGTCCTTGAGCTCAGAATAAACACGCAGATGTTTTGAGCCTAAATGGCCCAGGCCGATGATGGCGACGTTGAGTTTGCGTTTCATGATTAAACGACAGAGTAACAAATGATTGTGATAAAGTCAACCAGCCGCTGGTCTGCAGTGGGGAGGCATCAAACCCATCGACAAAGTCAGGATGATATGATACCATCAAGCCTCTTTCACAAAGGATTAAAGGGCAGAAGTTTACAATAATAACCGCGAATAATATTCTTTTAAAGTGATGGAATATTTCTTTGTGTGTTTCTTATGAGTGATTACATAAAACTACTTTCATTTCTTAAAGGCCACAAGCGCGAGTTCTCCTTTGCGGTCCTTTTCATGTTCATTGCTTCCTTGTTCCAAGGGGTCCAATATTCGCTGTTGGTCCCGCTGACTGACCGCATCCTCACCAATAAAAAGATCGTGCTTCCTAATAAAGTTCCGGCTTTCTTTCAGGGCTTGGTCGACAATTTTAATGACATGGATGTTGAGGTGCTTTTCTGGGTCATTCCGCTGGCTTTTTTTGCCATGATCCTCATCCGATTGGTCACAACGTTTTTTTATGATTATCTGATGAATGATATCGCCCAGAAAGTGATGAGGGACATCCGCTCAAGACTTTATGAGCGTATCCAGTATTTATCGCTGGATTATTTCAGCAAAAAAAGGACCGGCGAGCTGATCTCCCGCATCACCAATGACGTTCAGACCATTGAGAACGGCGTCTCATATGCGGTGACCGACATGTTCCGTCAGCCGTTCATGATCATCGTCTATCTTTCGATGGTATTTCTGATGTACTTTAAGGCGGCGCTGGTCGTGTTCGTCATGGTCCCATTGATCGCGTGGCCCATGGCCAATATAGGTAAGAAATTACGCAAACTCGCCAAAGGGTCCCAGGAGAAGATGGCGGATATCAATTCCCATCTGTTGGAGACTATTTCCGGCGTGCGTGTTGTTAAGGCTTTTTCGATGGAAGAGGAAGAGATCAGGCGGTTTCAAAAGAACAATCAGGAATTTTATAAACTCAAGATCAAAGGCATTAAAAGAACGCTGATCTTAAGTCCCATCATCGAGGTCGTTGGCACGATCTTCGGTTTGGCCACGTTCATGGTCCTGGGCAAACAGGTTATGGAAGGCGATCTGTCCTTCGGCGTGTTCGGGTTCTTTTTGGCGGGGATCTTGCAGATCATCAGCCCCATCAAGAAACTCGGCAACGTGCATGTGATCACTCAGCAGGCTCTCGCAGCCAATGAACGCATTTATGAGGTTTTGGACGCAAAGTCCTCAGTTGTTGAGCGAGCAAATCCAAAGCTGCTGCCGCAAATTTCGCAAAGGATCGAATTTCAAAACATCAGTTTTCGATATGATGTTGAATCCGGTTATGTCTTAAAGGACATTGATCTTCAGATCAACGCGGGAGAACTGGTGGCGATCGTGGGGCCCACGGGCACGGGTAAATCCACGCTGGCGAATTTGATCCCGCGGTTCTATGATCCGACGGAGGGTAAGGTTCTCATCGATGGGACCGATCTTAAAGATGTTTCATTCTTGTCCTTGCGCAATCAGATCGGTATCGTCAATCAGGAAACCATTTTATTTAACGATACTGTCCGCAACAACATTGCCTACGGGTTTTCATTGGCCTCCCAGGAAAAGATCGAAGAGGCGGCGACCCGGGCCTTTGCCCATTCATTTATCACGAAGCTGCCTAATGGCTACGGCACCATGGTGGGTGACAGGGG
>CAZLRE010000156.1:0-498 GCA_964561885.1 uncultured Planctomycetales bacterium
AACAAAACATTTGAAATCGCTCGCGGATCATTGAGCGAAACGATCCTAAAGACCACTTCGTTTCCGTGATCCGTAGCGGTTATTTTCCAATCATCCAACGCAACAGGCCACGATCCGGATGTCCGCTTGAACTCATCCGCAATCACGGAATTGATCTGGGGCTCATTCGCTTCGACAGGTAATGTCAGTTGAAGGTCCGCTCGCCCCGGGATACATTCGACCCGGCAGGCCAACCAGTCCACCCTGGCCTTAATTTCCGCCATGCCTCCCAATGGAATATCCTTAGGGACCTGAAGATCGGTGATCAAAAAAACCGTTCCCTCATAACCATATGTGGTCAACGGTCCGACCACGATGGGCTTGGGAACCGGCCAGTTAATCTCACCCGCGGTAAAACCGTCAGGCAACTGCCATTCAATGACCGGAGACAATCCCGAATCTCCCGGATTCTTCCAGTACACATGCCAGTGTTCATCCATTTCAAGACGCAAGGCCACC
>CAZLRE010000156.1:508-4841 GCA_964561885.1 uncultured Planctomycetales bacterium
TCATCATCCATCGCCATTTTCAAAGCGACCCGAATGGATCTTCCAGGCTGGATACTTTTATGGTCACTGACCAATTCGACGGTGGTATGCGCCGCTGTGATCGCGCCCGCGTCAGCGGTCCATGGAATCAATATTGCCATCCAAAAAATGGCGTATGTCAAAAGCAACTTTTTCATGTGGCTTTCGGTTCCTTAATAATAATGACCGGTTTACGGCGCAGATCCAGCCAAGACAGCAGTTTTCTTAAATTGTTCTCAGAAAACGCTACACATCCCGATGTAGGTTCACCCTCGCCTTTCCAGATGTGCATAAAGATCGCGCTGCCGTTCCCGGGAACCACGGGTTGTGTATTGTACTCAATGACGATCCCGATTTTGTACAGATCATCTTTACGGCGTAAATATTCAAACGATGCCGTTTGTGGTTGACCGATGACCCATTGATTGTACTGGATCGACTTTGGGTCATCGACCCAAAAATCATTGTCGGTAGCCTGCCGGTAATTTAACTTGGTTGTGACCGACGGTTCATAACCGAACGCCAAACGCAGATCATAGATACCCGAAGGCGTGCGACCGTCCCCTTCGCGTTTCGCATCTTGAGGCGCGATCCCGTTTTTGCCTACAGTGGCTGCGATCGCCCCTGAAACAGGACGCCACATACCCCCTTTAAATTCCCAGGGTGTCGCTTTAGCGCGGACACCGGAGATCGATTCAACAACAACCGCCTGTTGATGGTGCCTTGATAGGTCCACATCAAACGGAGGTTTGGGCGATTTCATAGAAGACGTGGTCGTGGCACATCCCTGAAGAAGAAATATAAGAACACAAATAAAATGTACTGACCCAAAGCGGATCATGAATTCCCCCCGATGGTCTTATAAAACGGGAATTGTGGTAGCGATACTGGGACGTTTGGAAAAATCACGGAACCACGTCATCAAGTTGGGATATCGTTTGGCATCCACCAAATGCCCCAGACGGAATTGGGTATAACCGACACCCGCAATGACCGCAATCGGAGCCAAAGACAACGTGACCAACTCAGCAATATGCTCATCAATATACCGCAATGTTTGGTGGATGGTCATTTCCTGAGCTTCCACAAATGCAACGCTGTGATCCTTCGGATGCTGAAGTTTCTCACGATAGGCCGCCAGGGACACATCGGTCAATCCATCACCGATCGCCTCCCAGCGCAGCACATGCAAACGCTCCTTGCCCGCATGCGGGATCAAAACCGGCGTATCGTTTAACCCGTCGAGATATTGACAGATGACCGGGCTATCGAAGACCGCTTCACCATTGGGCAGGATCAAAGCCGGGACCTTTCCCAGAGGATTGGCGTCTAACAGATCCTGCGATTTATTGGTCAGATCTTCATCGACCAACTGAAGTTCGATCTTTTTCTCTAACGCAACGATGCGCACTTTTCTGGCATACGGTGAACGCTTTGTATATAACAACTTCATAGCTCTCCTCCTGAATTATTAACCATCCAATCTTTGCCATTCAAAACACGCGCTACCATCATGCTGGACACGTTATCACCGACTACGTTGACCATGGTCGCCGGCGGATCAACGATCGTACCGATCATGGTGATGATCGGCATTGCCTCGATCGGGAACCCGAACATGGAAATGATGAGCAATTCTCCAAGCATGCCGCCCGAGGGGATACCGCTGATGACCGTGCCGCACAAAAGGGCCACGCCCGCCACCGCCCAGAGAGTGCTCCACCCTTCAAAAGGAATGCCGAATATGCCGAAGAGAACAGCCATTTTTAGAACAGCGGCCAGGCTGGAACCATCGCTATGCATGGAGGCGCCGACAGAGATCACCACTTCACGGATATCCTCCGGAATACCCATTTTTTTCGCAGTTTCCAGATTGACCGGCAACGTGGCCAAACCGCTTCCCGTTCCCCAGGCGGTCAAGGAAACCGGCACAATGTTCATCCAGAAAACTTTGACACCTTTAGGCCCTGCCGCCATCCAGGCGTATAACGAAAAGAAGACCGCAAAATAACCAATCGCCAGCGGATAATAAAGCACCATCGCCCGCGCGTAGGATCCCAAAAGTTCTGTACCAAAGCTGCCGACCAGATAAGCAAAGTAAGCGCCCAGCCCGATGGGGGCATAAAGCATCACATAACCGATGGCTTTGGTCATGACCTCATTACCAGAGATGAGAAATTGCGCGAACACTTTTGCTTTCGCACCTGCGGCGGATGTCGCAAGCCCTACCAGCAATGAGAACAGGATCAGCGCCAGCATGTTCTTTTTTGAAAAAAGATCCCCGAAATCCGAGACTGTGAACGCTTTGACGATCTGGGAGGCGATATCGATCCTTTCAGGATTGACATTCTGTTCAAGCGCGATCGTCACTCCCTGCGCCGGCGGATAAAATTTGACCCCGATGATCATGACACCACAGGCAATAAGCCCGGTAACGAGAAAAATGACAGCCATGCAACCCATGATCTTGCCAAGCCTGCGCATGTCATTCATGCTTGCCACCGCCGATGAGATCGAAAAAAACACCAACGGCATTACGATGGTAAATAGCAGATTGAGAAAAATATCACCCAAAGGTTTTAAAACAACAACCTTTTCTTTAAAGATCACGCCGACCACAACCCCAATTGCCATGGCAGCGATGAGAATAATTGACGAAGCATAATTCTTAAAAACAGACCGCTTCATGTGTTCAATGTGCCCCCTTGTCACGGTCTTTTCCCCATATCTGATCGAGATATTCATCCCGGCCTGAACCTGCCCGATACATGGAGTAGTGCATGGGTCTTAAACGGCAATAACCCTGGTGATATTTCTCTGCCGGATAGAACTGTGCGGCTCTTGTGATCTCGGTCACGATCGGCGCGCCGAAACGGTCTTCGGACTCGAGTTTTTCTTTGGACTCTTCGGCTAACCGTCTTTGTTCTTCGGTATGATAAAAGATGCCGGTGCGGTACTGGCTGCCTTTATCCACAAACTGCTTATCAACCGTTGTAGGGTCGATATTTTGCCAGAAAATATTCAATAGTTTGGAATAAGAAATTCGGGCAGGATCAAAAACGATCTCAACAGCTTCGGTGTGACCGGTCTGGCCGGTGCAGACTTGTTCATAGGTAGGATTCTTGACATGTCCGCCTATATATCCGGACGTCACAGAGATAACACCCTCAATATCCATAAAGGGCGGCTCCATGCACCAAAAACATCCCCCGGCAAATGTAGCTTTCTCTAATTTTTTATCTGCCATGTGACGGTATTATACGCAAATGCGACGGCATTCAGAACTTTTTTTAAGAAAACATCTCTTCAGACAGCTGTCATGCGCCAGCAGCGGTGGACCTGACGGTTGCGGTAGTCTTCCGGAATGGTCTTGGGGGTCAATTCTATTAAATCCTTAACAAGAGGCGTTTCCAGATTCGGTTCGAAACGCTGGTGATTGGTTGAGAAAAACACCGTTGATCCCGGGACCATGACTTTTAAAACAAGACGGATCAGCTCAGGATGATCGGTGTTGATATCAAAGGAAACATCTTTACTGGTGTCCTGAAAAAATGACGGCGGATCAACAAAAGCCAATGTGAAGCGTTTGCCTTGGCGGTAAGCTTTGTCCAAAAAAATATGAACATCGCTCTGGATGAACGTATGCTTGGAGGATACCAATCCATTAAGCTGCAGATTATCTTTGGCCCAATCCAGATAGGTGGCGGAGCGATCAACAGTCATGGTGGTTTTCGCCCCGCCGGCCGCAGCCGCGCAGGTGAAGGCGCCGGTATAGGCGAAGAGATTAAGAAAATCCTGACCTGCGGCCAGTTTTCGCACAATGACCCGCGTGTCCCGATGATCGGAAAAAAGTCCGGTATCCAGAAAATCTTCCAGATTGACCCAGAATTTCAAGTCACGCTCATGCACTTCAAAACGTTTCCCTTTTGAGGCAATCTTTTTGTAACGAGGCTTGCCTTCTTCCGGGGCTGTCTGACGTCGGCGGATATGAACATTCTCCTGCGGAACTTTTAACGCCGTTGCAACCGCCATGGCCATGTGCTCCAGCCAGTTCTCTCCGGTCTGCCAGCGCACATATTCGCCCACCACCACATGGCCGGCATACCAGTCCACGACCGCGCGGATCTCGGGAATGTCCCAGTCATATAACCGGAAACAATCGATGTTCTGTTTTTTGAATTTTTTATGAAGATGAGCAAACCTCTTTTTGACACGGTTGCTCAAAAGTTCAGCGTGATATTTAAGTTTGGCGGGAGTTGATAACTGATCAGGTCTTGAAGGCATGGGACAACCTAGATCTACTGTGAGGATACCA
>CAZLRE010000157.1:0-4762 GCA_964561885.1 uncultured Planctomycetales bacterium
GCAGCACGTGCCGGCCGATCACCTGCAGGCTCGACAGCCCGAGCGCGCGCGCCGAGATCACGGATTTCTGGGCCATGGTCTTTAATCCGTCCTCGATGGAACGCCTTTCGCATGTCATCATGGGCTGCTGGATGGCCGGCGCCTTCGTGGTGTTGAGCATCAGTTCATATTACATTCTCAAGAAGAAGCATCTGGAATTTGCCAGGGTCTCTATGAAGGTCGGGCTTATACTGGCCTTGGTGTCCTGCGCCGGGCAGATCCTCACAGGCCGCATCAGCGCCGAAGGTGTTGCCCGCAATCAGCCGGCCAAGCTCGCGGCCATGGAAGGGCATTATGAAGCCAGCGCGCCTGCGGATATGTATCTGTGGGGAAGCGTGGATGAGAAAAATGAACGCGTCGACGGTCCCAAGATCAAAGGTCTATTGAGTTATCTTATCCACGGTGACACGCAAACGCCGGTCACGGGGCTTAAGGCATTTGCCAAAGAAGACCGTCCGCCGGTCAATATTGTGTTCCAGTCGTATCACGGCATGATCGCCATCGGCCTGTTTCTGACCGCGATCACCTTGATCGGATGCTTTCTGTGGTGGCGCGGAACATTGTTCGAGTCTAAGTGGCTTTTGAATATTTACATCTGGTCAGTATTGGGCCCGCAGATCGCCAATCAATTGGGATGGATCACCGCCGAGGTCGGCCGCCAGCCGTGGATCGTTTACGGACTGCTGCGCACCTCCGAGGGATTGTCCAAAACGGTCAAGGCCAACATGGTCTTGACCTCGCTTATTATGTTCACGATCATCTACGCGCTGTTGTTCGTGCTGTTCATATTTTTGCTGGATCAAAAGATCAAGCACGGGCCGGACGGGGAAGTGGCTCAGGGGCATCGGGCATGAAAGAGCACAAGAACACAGGTGCACAAGAGCACAAAAGAACACAAGTCGACTTGGGCTCATCCTGTGTTCATGTGTCGTGTGCGCTTGTGACGCAAGGAACAAAATGGATCTGAACCTTATCTGGTTTATCCTCATCGGCGCTTTGTTGACCGGTTACGCGATCCTCGATGGATTCGACCTGGGTGTCGGCGCTTTGCATTTATTCTCAAAAGGGGATAAAGAACGCAGGCTCATGCTTAATTCCATCGGTCCGGTCTGGGACGGGAATGAGGTCTGGCTTGTCACCGGCGGCGGCGCGCTGTTCGCGGCGTTCCCCGATGTTTACGCCACCGTCACTTCAGGTTTTTATCTGGCGATCTATCTTTTGCTGTTCTCGCTTATCTTCCGCGCGGTGGCGATCGAATTTCGCAGCAAGCAGCCCATGGCCTGGTGGCGTCAGACGTGGGACGTGGCCTTTAGTCTTTCAAGCATCCTGTCGGCGTTCTTATTCGGTGTCGTTCTTGGAAATTTTGTCTGGGGCGTGCCCATCGGAACGGACAAGGAATTTTATGGAACATTCCTCGGATTGCTGCATCCGTATGCGGTCTTGGTCGGCATAACCGTTGTCGCGCTGTGCATGATGCACGGGGCCATTTATATTGTCATGAAAACCGAAGGGGAGTTCCACGACAAGGTCCGCGGCTGGGTGCAGAACTGCATCATCTTTTTTGTCATCTGTTATTTTACAACGACCATGGCGACCCTTTTGTTCTGCCCTCACATGGCGGACCGCATCCGGGAATATCCGGTTATTTTTATCGTTGCCGTCCTTAAGCTGTTGGCCATTGCCAACGTTCCCCGTGAGATTTATCACGGCCGCGATTTTATGGCGTTCCTTTCGTCCTGTTTTGCCATCGTCGCGCTTATGTTCCTGTTCGGGTTTGGACTTTTTCCGAACATGCTTTCGTCCAATCCTGATCCGGCCAACAGTCTGACGATCTATAATGCCGCCTCATCCCAGAAAACCCTCTCGATCATGCTCACCATCGCGCTTATCGGAATGCCGATCGTTATTGCTTACACGGTCAGTATTTACTGGATATTCCGCGGCAAGGTGAAGTTGGACGAGATGAGCTATTAAGAAAGAGTGATACGTGGTAAGTGGTACGTGATACGAAGTCATAGAAGTTCACTTGGATAACGTATCACATACCACGTACCACCAATACGCTTTAAATATGCGATACCACGTGTAACGATATGACCACCGAACAAACCATCCTCAACGCGCTTAGACACATCATCGATCCTGATTTCAAGAAAGATATTGTCTCGCTCGGATTTGTGAAGAACATCAAGATCGCCGGCGGCGATGTTTCTTTAGATATCGTGCTGACCACTCCGGCCTGTCCGGTGAAAGAAGAATTTCGAAGCCAGGCGGAAAAAGCGCTCATTGCCCTGGAGGGTGTGCGCACCGTCAAGATCAATATGACATCACAGCCGGTGGCGAACACGCAGCCGGCCGCTTCCGGCGGGAACAATCCGCTGTCGAAAGTCGGGGCGATCGTTGCGGTCTCATCCTGCAAAGGAGGGGTCGGCAAATCCACCATGGCCGGATTTATGGCGCAGGAGCTTGCTCACCGGGGATATAAAGTCGGACTGCTTGATGCTGATATCCATGGTCCTTCGGTGCCGACCTTGTTCGGTCTAACGGATGTGAACCTTCAGGTGAACGCGCAGAATCAGCTGTTACCTTTGGACAAAGACGGATTGAGGCTCATGTCTTTCGGATTTCTTTTGGGCGATGCGCCGGCAGTCATGCGCGGTCCCATTGTGACGCGTTATATTCAGCAGCTTTTATTTAATGTGGCATGGGGAGAACTCGATTATCTGTTTATCGACATGCCGCCGGGAACCGGAGATGTTCAGCTGACCATCACCCAATCGGTCAAACTCGCGGGCGCGGTCATTGTGACGACACGTCAGAGCTTGTCTTTGGTTGACGTCTCGCGCGGTATCCTCATGTTCGAGCGCGTTAACGTTCCCATTTTGGGGGTCATTGAGAATATGTCGTATTTCATGTGTGACTCCTGCGACAAAAAGCATTACATCTTCGGCGAAAGCCACGCGAATTCCATGCAGGAAAGATTCGGTATCCCAACGCTTGCGGAAGTTCCTCTTTTGCCGCGGCTGACCGGCAAGCTCGATACGTATAGCGCCAATACATTTATCCAGGAGGCGACCGATCATGTCATCCGTGCTGTTGGAAAATCCAGCATGGAAGACCGCACTTCGCCAACGGTGAGCTTCGACGGCAAAGCCATTACGCTTAAATGGAACAACGGGCGTTTGTGGAAGGTGGGTAATAAAGAATTGCGAGCGAGCTGCCAGTGCGCGCTGTGCATCAATGAAATGACCGGCGCCAAAATGATCGATGAATCCAAGATCCGTCCGGACATTGCCGCCACCCAGGTCACACCGCTGGGCAATTACGCCATCGGCGTCACGTGGAACGACGGACATTCATCGGGGATTTATCCATATAAAAGAATTGAAGAATTGGCAGTTTAATTTATGGAAGTATCAATGAGAGTTAAAATAGGAAAAAATCTATTCCTATGGTTTTAGAGAAGAATTTCTAAATAGTTACAACTAGGGATTTTTTTGTTGTATATTTATATTAATTAAAACCTTAATTAGGATACTAAAATGCCTTTAAGAATTTCACAGCTTGAGCACAGTATCTTTGCAAGAAATTTTCTGCAGAGTGTTATATGTCAAATTAAAGTGCAACCAATATTCTTGATTGCCTCAGAGGTTCCTCCTGCAGATTTTCAAAATTTGATTCGAAAGGAATATCCAATAGTAAAAAAAGAGAAAAATATGCAGGTGGATATGTTGGGGGGGAATTTTAAGCCAACGAGTTTAGGTAATACTTGGCGTTTTTTAAGCGAAGATAATTTGTGGCAGGTTACTTTAGATGCCGCTTTTATCTCGATTGAATGTAAGAATTATAAGAATTTTGCCGATTTCAGACAAAAGTTTGAAGTGATTTATGATGCCTATATAACAACATATACTCCTTCGCGTCCAGAGAGAATCGGCTTGAGATATATTAATTTGGTCAGGCCTATTAATGTGAGAACGTTATCTGATTGGACAAAATGGATAAAGCCCGAACTGTTTGGCATGATTGGCGATAATACGTTAATACAAGAACCGATAATTCACGATTTTAAAGAATTGCAAACGATACAAGAGCCGGGGAATTTAATACTAAAGCATGGGTTGATGAGAGATCATGAGAGATCCCAGTTTTATTTATTAGATATTGATAGATATATTATGGGCGCTAAAAATCATTCTGAAGTCTCAAGTTTATTAAATAGATTCAACACGGATTGTTATAATATTTTTATAGGTTCTATGGCAGATGAAGGTCTAAAATGGTTAAAAGGGGAGAAATAAAATGAGTGTACAGATTTCCGATAATCAAACTAAAGAAATTGTAAACACAACAATCTTAGACCAAGAACTGGTTAATTTCAGTGCTGTTGTATTTACAACTTCAAGCTATGACCTTGTTATATCTGGTGATTATAGTCTTGATGTGCCAATGGTTGTTACGGATGAGCCTGCAAAAAGAGTTCTTTCCTTGATAAATGCAATTCATCAGTCTTACCCTCCGTCTCCGATTACAGATGTGTCGGGCATTGAAGAAATTTATGAATAATGATTGTTTTTGCTGACGCTTCAGCCTTAGCAGCGCTCCTTCTTCCAGATGACAAAAGCCATCATAAGGCAGTACAGTGGGTCGAGCAAAATTCCAAATCGGAAATAATCACAACTGATTATATTATTGATGAACTGTATACATTAATCTTGGCCAG
>CAZLRE010000158.1:0-4754 GCA_964561885.1 uncultured Planctomycetales bacterium
CCCATTTCTGACCATCCATCATCTTGTTGGATTCAGAATAGGAAATATTCGCCTTCAGGGTCAGCTCCGCTGATTCCATCTTGCGGGCCGCGGCCGCAGACAAATTACCAGCTGTTTTCTTGGTGTTCCCGCTCTGCATGTTAAACCCGGCAAACACATTCCCGGTCCACTTCTCTTCTGTTTCCTGGGCGCCCGCCGCGCCGGCATTGAACAGCATACCGGCCATGACAACTGCATACATCCATCTTTTTATCATACTGCTTCCTTTCTTGATTGGACCGCGATCATCCCTATACACCAGATCATCCGGTCTTAAAATGTCAGAGATTATACGAAAGGACGCGTAGTATGTCAATGTTCCAATATCCAAAGAAAAAATCCCCGTGACAGACAAGTCACGGGGATCGCAGATCAAAATAGAGATTTGGGACTATCGTTCGATATAAAAACTCAGAGTTTGGCGCTCATCCTGGTCATCACGGGGAACTCCACCCAGAAGCGGGGCGATGTCGATCGGCGTGATTTTAAGGATAACCGGAACAAAACCGTCGATTTTCATACTTTCGACCGGCTGATCATACACCGGCAGAGGGATCCCCTGCCCGTCACGCTTGATCTGAAGGTTAAACAGCCTCGGGTTCAGATTGATACCGCCGAGGCCATCCGGTCCCTTTATGATATTTTGAACCTCAGCGAAGAATTCATTTGCAACTTCCTCAGAATCCTGAAGAGATGCATTGAAAGTAGTAAAAATGACCTTGCGTCCGGCCTTCATTAAAGCGAGCGTAGATCCGATGGCAGGGGCCCGCAGGTTATTGATGTCGTATTCCACTCCCCCTGGAGGCTGCTCACTGATCTCCGGCATGAAGTACATGGACAGCGCGTCGTTGGGGCCCTGTTGGACCATCTGCTGATAGGAATGCAGTTTATCGGGCGCCTCGCCGATTTTCGCGGGCATTTTAAATCCTTGGGTGAACACGCCAAACCGAAAATCTTCCAAAGCCTGCCTGAAACCGGTCGTCATGCGGCCGTATGAAGCGATCTCCGCGGCTTTAAATGTGGAAGAAGTCTGGTTCTTCGCTGCCAGATTGATCATAGCCGCGTAAACGGCAGCTGCGTTGGACATATCCTGCCCAAGCCTTGCGACCTCCGTCCTGAGTTCAACCTCCGTCGCGATCCCAGAGGCCAGGAACGTTGAATAATAAACCCTCACTTGCCCCTTGTATTCGGCAAAACGCCAGTCGGAAGGAACCTGCACCAATTGTCCCGGTGCTGTCGCCGCGAGCACGGCTTTTGTTTCACGCTTGTAATCCTCGACGCCGGGCTGATTGACGAAATTGATATCCATGAGACCGGCCAATACCGCAACAGTCCGCTGCAAACCCAAAGCGACTCCGCCGAGTTCATTGATATTGTTGAAAGCAAAATCGAAGACCGGATGACCTTGATCCTTAAGGAAATCCGCAAACTCCGGATCTGTTTCAACACCGCCCAAATTAAAGCGCACAAAAACACGGTCGCTTTCAACGGTCCCCCTGATCCCTGCGGGGCTGATCCTTTCACCGTAATAGATCTTGATGCCCTTACCTTCTTTACCTAGCGATTCTTCCACAAGCTGTTCCGCCCACAATCCCAGGTCGCGCAAAGCTTCGGGAAGAATGAACGTAACCTTGTCTTTGCCGTTCTTTTGTAGGACAAAGAGGAAAGATGCCAGTTGCAAGAACTGGTCCTGAGTGATGTCCCTTTTGCTGTTCATTTCTTCGGCAATTCTTAAAATCTCAAGCACTCGTTCTCTTTCAAGAACCAGCGCCAGCGGCAACAGAAAAATATTGGTCGTCGGAGCTGTAAAGCGTCCACCGATATCTGTTCCTTTATTTAACTGAATGTAGCGAAGATCATATCCTTTTTCTTTGGCTTCTGCTTCAAAGGGCATTCCGGGATCGGTCACAAGCATAAAATGTCCAACCTTATCAACGTTATGTTGAGCATATAATTTCTCAAAATGGTCTTTATGTGAGATTGTTTCTGCTGTTGTCCCGGATTTACTGCTGACGACCACTTTAAGTTGTTTTAAAAGATCCGCCATGCTTATCGTGCGACCGGCCCTAGCTTCGGACTCGATGATATCATTCAGGATCGCCGCGATAACTGCCGGATCTGTTGTACGAAGGCTGTACATCCGCACCCCGTTGCGACCTTCGCCAAAAGTGGTCTGAACTAATTGTTCACTTAATCCTGAACCGCCCATACCACTAAAAATAATAAAACGATAATTCTGAAGGATATTCTCTGCATCTTCAAACGTTTGCGTAAGCATCTGTGGATTTTGATTGATCGCGCGCAATCCCTGCACGCCCCATCCCAAACGATTTGCTTTACCGTCAAATCCTAAGGTTTTGAATTTATTCGCTCCATCAAATTGCGCAGCATCGGCAACACCGTATCCAGCTTCCAGATCCGCGGAGATCTTGGGAACCTGTGTGGCCATAACGGTCTGTATATCCGTACTGACCGCAAGATCAGAAGAAAGAGCCACCTCTTCCTCGAATGTATCTGTTTGCGGCCCAGGGGCTACGCTTGACGGCGCTCCGATCACCGTTTTACCGATCTCCAACAATTCATCGTTATTTTTCTCGGACTGACGATAGATCCGAATGATGGGTTCTGTTCCGGATTTGCGAAAGTAAACCCACGCCCAAGCACCCAATCTCGAATCTTTAAACAAAAAATAAAGCCCCTGTTCCGGTTTCAATTTCATTCCGGGTGTAAAAACCTGCACACTGTTATCCTCTGCCACAACCTGGATCTTTTCCGCTTTTTGCCCGATCGCGGATTCAACTTGTGTCACAATCTCCAAGGGATTATCAGACATTTTTCCCAGAAATGTGTTCACGATCTGATCGTTGAGTTTAACGGGATCATTATTGAAGGCGAGGCTGAACCGAAGTTCCGCCTTTAAATCGGCAGCCATCTGCGCAGGATTTTTCTGGGCTTCCCCCATCATGGTCATGACCTGGTAAAGCTGGACCACGGCATCATCAAAGAACGTTTCCCCGTTGATCGTCAGAACCTGGTGACCTGATTCTTCGGTGGCAACGACTACGATGTACTTCGGGTTCTCCAAAAGCGCCCGGAAATTCTTTGATCCGACAGGCACGGTGAATAATTCTATCCCGTATTTTGCGGCAATCAGATCCAGTCCCAATGTGGTCGGCAAAGTCTTTGCGATGACCAAAGTTTTTCCCTCTTGGGCGGCCCTCTCCTTGAGTTTCGGTATCAAACTATCCGCATACTTCATGCCTAGATCGTTCGGATTGACTTCAACCGCCTGCCCTTGATCCTTGACCCATACGACGAGCCGGTCAACATCCCCGTCAAGACCGAACCAAACCGAACCATCTGGCGCGTTGTTTCTGAAGTCATCAAATTCCGGACCATAGTTTTCCGGCTGTGTCGGATTAGGGGCGTATAATCCGCCTTTTCGGTTCATATATTGCCTTTTACTCATGGCCTCTTTTCCGAAAACAGTGATCCCAAGCGCTTCCAACTGCGGTGCATATGGCACCGCTGCACCGCCCATCATATCGGCGTAGATCTTTGCCTGTGGATTCGCCTGCTGATAACTTTTCGCCAACGCCAACAGATCTCCGAATGCCCTGAGTTTTCGATCAGAGCTTCTCTCAAAGGCATTTACAAAAGTTATCTTATCGGTTTCATAGGGTACGACATAATAAGACGCCCTGCCCTCCGCGCTGTTCGCTTCACTATTGATAAGAGCGGCTATCCTGTCTTCAACGACAATACCTCCCGTGAATATTTTTATCCCGTTATCGTTCTCCGGATTGTGGCTGGCTGTGATCTGGATGACAAAATCATATTCCAACGACATATACGCGGCATCCGGCGAAGTCGTGACCCCATCTGCCAAATCGACAGATATGCCGTCATAGGCCGAAAGGGCACGATAGGCGGTTTGAGCGAATTCCGCAGCTCCGCTGCGCGCATCATAGGTGATCAATCCCCTGAGACCGCGTTGCGGATTGATGACCTTCCATCCGCCGGTCTGAGAAAGCTTCAGAAAAACCTTTCCGGTAGAGCTGGTCGTCCGCGCAACATAGGTTTCATTGAAAGGCCCTGCCGTTGTTCTTTGTCCAGCGGCATCAACGTCATACATTCTTGCACGCGTACCGTTGGTTTCAAATTTGATCGTAGCCGATCCCTGTTCATCGGTCAATTCAACCCTTTGAGCTTCAGGTCTCATCGCTAAGGCCGGAGACTCTTCTTTTGGCGCCGCTAAATCAGCAGCCTCCGGGGTCGTCGGATTCTCCCCCAGGACCGTTTCGGCAGCGACGACAGGAAATGTCGGCGCGGCAGCGGCCTCGACACGCGCACTGACATCCGCCTCCAAAGCGCCTCTGACCACCCTTGCTGTGCTTTGGTCATACTGGATATCTGTTCCGCCGGAGAAATATTTGCGCGGCAGGGTTTCCTTGGTCACCGGGTCGTAATCTTCCTTAATATAGTTATAGACACCGGCCTTTAAGGCGGCGAGATATTGCTCATAAACCTTTAGCTTGGTATCTTTGTCAGCGAGATCAATGCCCTTGACCTTATTCTGGTCGACATAAACTTTTCCCAGCAATGATTCCTTCAGATTCTGCTTGTACCACCAGGCCAAAACAACGGCATTGGCGATCTGGCGCAGGTTGGCAAAGTTTTTCCCCGTGTTGACGTCTTTTTCATGTTCAGGTATC
>CAZLRE010000159.1:0-729 GCA_964561885.1 uncultured Planctomycetales bacterium
GTAAATATCTCGCATTGTCTGCCAGAAATCATCCAGAACACGGGCCGTTTTCTTGGTGTCCGATCCCTGATCCACACACACGTCGATCGTGATTATCTCCTTGCCCATCTCGTTACGTTCGCGGTATTTTTCCAAGGGCCGCGCGCGCAGGATCAAAAGTGCGACGATCACAAGAAGGATAACCGCAAGCATTCCGATCTTAAATATATCGTTTTTCATGGCAACCCCGCCTTGGCTGACGTTGACTCGATGATCTTCTGCATCACCGCTAGACTCTGGGATAAATCATACACATATACGGCGCCGGAATCCTCTTTTTTTCGATTTAAAAATTGGATGGAATTTAGCAGGTGTTCATTGTGGTCAAAGACAAAACGTTCCATTAAAGCCGGGTTTAAGTGGGTGAATTTCCCAACGACGGGCATCTGCGCGTTAATAAACCCCAGATAATCGGTCAACGGAGTTGTGAACCTTTGGCCTGAGGCCGTCCATGACACATAGGCCTGAGGATCAAGGATCAAATATTTATATCCCTGAGCATAACGCGCGAACAATTCAGGGACATTCTTAGGTGCCGGCAAAACATCCGCGGCAATGCTTATAAACAAATTCATGACCAAAGGCTGTGTCGAAAGTATTTTTGCCTGAGGGTCTTTCTCCCGGAGCAAACGAACCGCGCGTTCATAACCCCGGGGCGTTGATACTAATGCAACAGATTTAACGACCAAT
>CAZLRE010000159.1:739-4749 GCA_964561885.1 uncultured Planctomycetales bacterium
GAAAATACGACCAGCGTACACAACAACACAGGCGCCCATTTCTTAAACCGAATGTTCTCGATCAGAAAATGATGAAGGCTCAATGCGACCGCGATCGCGGCAAACGGCAATACCACGCACAGGTATCTGGCCCCCTTTTCAGAGGCGAAGGTGAACATGAGCATCTGTGTCAACACCAGCGCCGCCGGCAAGAATTTCTGCCAATCGCGGATCATGAGCCAATACAAACTCAAAGTTAAGAACAAGCCGAACAATACCCCTTCCAATCGAAAGATGGAATACGGATAACTCAAAAGATCTAACGGCTGAAATCCACCCGACGCCAACTCGGCCTGCCGCCCCATCCAGGCGGTTGTGATCGACAGATTGCTGGCATTATTGATCAAACCCACACCGATGATGACCGCAAAGAACATGGCCACCGTTACGGCGTATTTCTGCCAAGCGAACGGACGTTTTTCCGCAAGGCTTTGGACAACCTCAAAAACGCCCAATAGAACCGGCAGGATGATCATGCGGTAGTTGGTGAAGTAAACCGCACTGAAGGCAAGAGCTCCCGCAATTAAAAACACTGATACTCCGCGCCGAGAACAATACAGGAACATCCCAAGGAGCAAACACAATGTGCTGAAAGATTCCTGCATCGCGAGCCTTGAATAGAACACATGGCTCGGTAATACCGCAAGCAAAGCTGCGCTCAATAACGCGATCTGACTTCCCCTGTACAATCGACGGGCAAGCAGATATGTCAGCCCGACTGTCAAAACACCGCACACCGCTGAAACGATCCTGTTGAAATAAAACATATCCGGGCCTTCAAGAAAGACACGAAGATTACTGAGGAAAAACCAGAGCCATTTGGCGGTCGCGAGCGCTGTCAGAAAAAGGATTTTGAAGATGGCAAAAAGTTCATTCGTGTCTTTGGCGGGAAACTGTTCGATCTTTGAGAGAAGCTCGCGGTTGTGATTTAAATACATCCCCTCATCATAAAATATAAAACTGTTCTGGGTGATCTCAAAGAAGCGCAACAGACATCCCAGAACAATGGTGGTCAGGCAAACAATTTTTAATATGGGAAATCCGCTGAACTGCAAAATGCCTTGGACTTTGGGTTCTTTCATGATGATTTCTTTAGGGTCTTTTGTATCCATCCGGCCACAGCATCGATCAGAAAAAACGCGTTGGCCTTGCCCAAAAGAACATACTTGCCCTGTTGTTCAGCGATCTCTCCGGCGAGCACAAGCCTTTGCAGCCTGCGCTCCAGGATCATCCGGCCGTTGTATTTTCGGAAGAGTTCCTCATGGGTCATACGTCCGCCCCGGGCATCGGACAATTCCCGGACCAGGCGGATGCGAATGGACGTCTCGGAAGGCCCAAAAACGCAAACAATGTACACAAAAGCCATCAATCCGAAACATCCATAGGAAACAGCTGCCATGAACAGGAGTCCGCCGGGATATTCCCATCCCATTGAACTAAATGCCAACGCAAGACCAACACAATGAATGAGTGAAGACGCAATGAAGATATTCACGATCCCGCGCAGCACCGCTTCCGGATGGAGGATGCGCAGCACAACGCTCTTAAGAAGACTGAACACGGCAAACGAAATGACGACCCACAGCAGGATCGACACATCCAGCGGTGAGGTCATTGTTTTATCCCCCTTTCGTCCGGCCGAAGATCGCCTGATAGAGAGTGTACATTTTGGCCATCTGCGTCCCCATGGGAGTTAACACATACCAGCCGCCGTGCTCGATAAGCCAACGGACGCCGATCAACTCCTTGAGCCGCGGCATGACAAACTCATCATCGCTAAAATGCACCAAAAGCTCCTGAAAGGACATGGGACCGCCCCTGGCAAGCAGCAGGAGTATTTTCTTGGACGGGCTCATCTGCTGGGTGGAGAAATAAAACACCAGATAGGTCGGGATCAAAAGGATGTAGATCAGTGTCGCGGTCACGCATAGCGGAACTCCCCAAACGGAATTCACATCAAACTTAAAATAACCGCGGGCCGCCCAGAAGAATACCCATAAAACAATCAGATTACTGAAGGCGATCCCGAAAAACGGCAGGAGCAAAAGCCCATCTGCCGATCTCTTGCGGCAAAGGGCAAGATGGATGAACACAGCCTCCACAAAAAAGAAGAGCGTTAAGAGGATGTCGAACATAATTTCTTCGATGACAAAGGAGCGCTGAAATAAATGTCCTTAAGAAGGATGCCGATGGTCGTTGCCACAGCCCAGACGCTTTTGAGTTTGAAGGCCTTGGAATGGTCGCTCTTGCGTCCGATGTGTTCGAAATAGATCGCTTTGTAACTGTAACCGGCTTTGATCATACGCACCAGGCATTCGGCCAACGTGGCCAGTCCGACGGATTTGATGGGGATCGACTTAAGGACCTGCGTGCGGCAGATAAAAGCGCCGTTATAATATTCCAATTTTAAAGCAAACAGCGTGTTCATGATGAAAACAAATAATCTGGAGACCACCCGGCGGAACAATGAGCGCTTATTCGTTTTTGACATATAACTGATGACCAGATCCGTATCCCCGATCGCATTAACCAGCTTGGTCAATGAATCCCCGGCCATGTCATTGTCCCCGGGAAAGACCGTGACGTATTCCATTTCCGCGAGCCTGACACCGCGCGCGTAGGAATAACCGAATCCTTTGTTCCCGTCATTGGAAACGACCATGACCTTAGGATCGTTTTTGGCTTTCTCAAGGGCCATCTGGCGTGTGGCGTCCTGGCTCCCGTCATCAACCACGATGACCTGATAATCCTCAACGACCGCAGAGACCGCGCCGATAACACTGTCGATCGCTCCCTGAATATTCCCTTCCTCATTAAAGGCGGGAATAACAACGCTGACCGACCGGCGGGGAATTGGGCTCATGCGCGCTCTTCCATTTTAATGACAATGCGTCCTGCATCGCCGTTTTTAAGGATATCGAAAGCTTTATTGATCTCATCCAAACGGAAACGATGCGTGATGAGATCCCCGATGGGAAGCTCGCCCTTGTCAAAGGCATCCACATATTTGGGGATGTCATAACTGGGGTTGGTTTCCCCTCCCCACGTTCCCACCAGTTTCTTTCCCTTGATGAGCTCGAAAGGATGAACAGATATTTTTTCATCTTTGCTTAAATTGCCGGCAATAACGCACATCCCTTTGGCTTCGCGTGCCAGGTCAAAAGCCATTTCCATGGCGCGTTTGTTGCCTGAGGCGTCGACCGTGAAATCAACACCATCGGGCGCGATCTTCTTTAAAAGCTGCCAGACATCAATGCGCGAGGCATCCACCGTGTGCGTGGCTCCGCAGCGCACCGCGAAGTTCAATTTCTCCTGAGTGATATCAACCGCGATAATAGGATGACACCCTCGCCGCCGGGCGCCCATGATGGCGCTTAAACCAACACCTCCGACACCGAAGACCGCGATGGATGAACCCTTTTTGGCTTTTAACGTATTCTCGATAATACCGCAGCCGGTGGCGACCGCACAGCCGACGATGGCCGCCGCCTCAGGGTTGATGCGTTTGGAAATTTTCGTCACACGGTTCTCGGAAACCACGGAATATTCGCTAAATGTGGTTACCCCACCAGCATTGATGATCTTGCTGCCTTTTTTATATTGCGAATTGATGCCGTCCAGACCGTCGCCCTTGATCCACGAAAGAGCGACATAATCACCTTTTTTCACTTTAGTGATGCCTTCGCCGACTTCTTCAATGACAGCAGATGCTTCATGACCGAGCATGTGCGGCAAAAATTTATCCGGACCTTTGAGACCGATGATCTCATTAAGCTGGGCACGGCAAACACCGCTATAGAGAATTTTGGCAAGGACCTGTCCGCGCTTGAGCTCGGGGATCTCGACGTCCTCGATCACGAGCGGTTTGTTTAGCTCATATAATATTGCGGCCTTAGTTCTCATATCGAATTACACGAATCTTAGTTAACACAATACGAATGACACGAATGGTTTTCTGCGATCCGTTTCAT
>CAZLRE010000160.1:0-4668 GCA_964561885.1 uncultured Planctomycetales bacterium
GGCCAACTCAACCCGTATGCCTTTAAAGTATACGAAAGACATTTTATCCGCACTCAGAAGCAAACTCCTCAGATGAAAGATCTCGAACCTGCGCTCAATTCCCTTGTATTCGAGATCTGATCCCTTCCCGTAATAGAGTAGACATAATAGATCGTGAGAATTAGTATAGAGATCGAAAATATAATCAATTTATATTTTATTGGTCCGATGATTCTTGAGATACGGCTTTTTTAAGATCACAATGGCATAAGAACTATCTGAAGGCACAATGCTTAAGACCGTTAAAAGGCATCCATTGATCTCTTTCTTTGGTCTGACCTTTATTCTCAACTGGCTGGGTATAACAGCATTGGTCGCGGGGTACTTTCCATCGTTCGGGGAATGGCCGCTGTTTTACGACGGTCATCAGGTCGCTGAGATCAGAGGACGAAGGACGCTGTTGGTATGGACGCCCACTTTTGCCGCCATGATCGTTGCGGGCGCCATCGGCGGACGTCAGGCGGTCGGTCAGTTGATGCGGCAATTTCTGGTTTGGCGTGTGAATGTCTGCTGGTGGGTTTGTGTATTCGCTTTGCCCGTTTTACTTGCGGTTGTCACGGTTTTGCTGTTTGGTTTATCCGGAGGACCTGTCGACCTGAATCAAAGCGCGCATTGGGCGGGAGTGTTCGGATTGCGGTTCGTGTTTTCGCTGACGACCGGAGGTTTCGGCGAGGAGGCAGGCTGGCGCGGATTTGCGTTGCCTCGGCTACAGCAGAAGATCGGCGCGTTAGGGGCGAGCATCGTTATCGGCATCATTTGGGGCATTTGGCACATGGCCCACTGGACACTGATCGGATTGCCCTTGGCTTCGGTTGTTATCTTGTGTGTGGCCATCACCGGATTATCTGTCATCCTTACATGGATCTATAACAGCACCGGAAGTCTTTTGTTAGTCGCCCTCGCGCATGTCATGTTCAATGCGGTGGAGGCGACCGTATCCCGCAGTTTTGCTGCTGTCATGCCGGGTGAATATTTTATGAACATTTTTTCTTGTGTTGTGATTGTCTTTGCCGTGTTTCTGGTCCTATTGACTAAGGGTAAACTGCGATCCTCGCCGGCGTGCGGGAATTGATAAAGGAAGGAAAGCTATGAAGTTTTATGTCCATATTTTGACATGCGTTGTTATGTGTTTGTGTTCATTGTCAGTCCATGCCGACACCCTGACGATCAGGGAAGACGGCACCGCATTTATCAAAGGTGTGGTCATCGGGCGTACATCCGGCTGTGAAGTCGACGGCATCTGCAGTCTGATCGTCAAAGTAGACAAACAGAAAATTAAATTGGATTACAATGAAGGCGAGACACAATGCGCCAATACACAGGCGGCCTCATGGGTTAAATGGGGAGAGAATGTCAGGGTGGGTTCAACCGTGCGGGCCTATGGCGAGTATAACAATTCCAAAGACAATCCCAGTGTGCGGTTTTGTGATTCACCAGACTATTTTCTCATCGGTGATAACGACCTTTTGCCTGAACGATATACAGAGAAATATTTCGATGAAAGTTTTTAAAAGCAATCAGGAATTAAGTGTTCTCTAACATATAATTTCTTGAAATATTTTCCGATATGAATTTATTATCTTTTTAAACCTTCACAACCTCCTTTATTCCATATCGTTCCAATCTCTCCCGTAACCCTGTACTTTCCAGAACCTGTGCTATACTTAAATCGGAACATTGATCTTTTAGATTTTTGGCCCTTACGATCCGTACCTTGAAGTTCCGGGAACCCGACGGTTGCCTGGCAAAGGTGGTGATCAGCGATGCGCAGGTTATGGTTGACTTTGGCTCTCTGTGTGACCCTTCCGACTTTGATGTGCAAGGCCGATGAGCAGGCTATTAACGAAATCCCCAACAAACTGATCCCTCAAAACCTATTGAAACAAAATGAGTTGCAGATCGCTCAATCTACTCCAGCGAACGAGGTCCGTTTTGGGCCATCCAGCTTGAAATTCAACAGGGGTGCGGCGCAGGAGGTCAAAATTGACCACAGCGCGTTGTCCGCGGACGGGGGCCTTTTCGCCCTTGAGAAATCCGCGGAAGCCGCTATTTTGCCGAGTGACTTGACCATTCCGCAGTTGGAAAGGCTCTGCAACGCGGTCAATGAGGCCAATGAAATGGCTGATCTTCGAACGGTCTTATCCCCGGGGTATTATCAGTTCCTGGATAACAGGGTCAAAGCCGGCAGTTCGCAATATATGGTTTTGGCCATGCTGCAGGCCATCCGGCCCCAGCATATCCAGATCATGGATTTTAATATTAATGAGGAACGCGGCGCGGTTTCGGTCAAAGGCCGGTCGTATTTCGGGCCGGTCAGCGGTTTGCTGCGCGTGGTCAAAGACGACGGACTCTGGAAGATCGAAAAGGAGGACTGGTACGCCGGCGGTCAAGAGACCAGGGATTATATCGCGTCCGTCCTAAACCCGGTCTCGATCAAAAATAAATATGCTCCTGTGAAACCTGCCGGATTAATGGCGCAGTTGTCGCCGGATTCCCGCGTCAACCATAACAGGCTGGCGCTCTCAAGAGCGCCGTATCACAAGAACGGCCGGTCGATCAACTTTGTCTTTATGCTCAAAAAAGCCAAGACCGAGTCGGACCGCTCCCCGCACATTTATGACCGAGGCAATTCCGCCCAAGTCAAAGCCCGTCCGGCGCCCATGCATGTGATGTGGACCGGGTCCAAACGGCTCATGCCGGAACAGAAGGTCGTTGATGTGGATTCTCCCGTGGATTTCTCCATCGCGAACTTTGATGACGGATATGCGCCCGGTCAATGGAACTTCATCATTCCCACCAAAAAGCCCCGCGAGTTAACGGTTTCGTTTTTGTTGAATTTCTAATTGCAAACAAAAGTGGTCAATAGCAGGGAACGGAAGGGTCGATGTCTTTGGCCCAGGCCTGGATACCGCCTTTAACCTTGACGAGGCGGGAATATCCCTGGGCCTTGAGAAAGGCGATGGCCTTGGCGCTGCGGCCGCCGGCCTTGCAGAAACAGTAGACGGTTTGATCTTTGGGGATATCCGCGAAATCTTTTTCCATCGTGCTTAAGGGTTTTAAACGCGCGCCTTCGATGCGGGCCACTTCCCATTCCGCTTGTTCACGCACATCCAGCAGATACAGATCAGGGTTGTCTTCGCGCAGGCGTTTTAGTTCGGCGACGGTGATCTCATCGGCCCCGGTTTCGCACTGCCAGGAATATTCCTGAAGGTCTTTGATGGAAGGACGGCAGCCGCACAGCGGGCAGTCAGGATCTTTCTTAATTTTTAGTTCATGCCAGCGTACCGCAAGCGCATCAAAGATCAGAAGTCTTCCGAGCAATGAATTTCCGATCCCGCAGATCCATTTGACCGCTTCATTGGCCTGCATGAGCCCAAGAATGCCGGGCACAACGCCGATGACGCCGGCCTCAGCGCAGGAGGGCATTTCCTCTGGCGGAGGCGGTTCGCGGAAGATGCAGCGGTAGCACGGCCCGTTAGGACCGAATATGCTGATCTGGCCTTCGAATTGGTGTACGCCGCTGAAGATAAAATGCTTTTTCTCGAAATGACAGGCGTCGTTAATGAGATATCTTGAAGGAAGATTATCTGTCCCGTCGATGATAAGGTCATAACCTGAAAAAAGTTCGCGGGCGTTGGCGGCGGTCAATCGGGTCTGGTGCGCGTTGATGCGGACGTTCGGGTTGATCTTCTGCAGTTTTTCTTGGGCGGAGAGGACCTTGGGCTTGTCGATATCATCGCTATTGTGCAGGATCTGGCGGTGAAGGTTGGACAGCGACACTGTGTCGGCATCCACAAGTCCGATGGTGCCCACGCCGGCGGCTGCCAGATAAATGGCCGGGGATGATCCCAGTCCGCCCGCGCCGATCATAAGGATTTTCGCGTTCTTGAGTTTGGACTGCCCTGCGAGCCCGACTTGAGGAAGAATAATCTGGCGAGCGTAGCGGATCTTTTCGTCCTGTGAGAAATGGTTTTCCATAGCAGGAACTATTTTAATGGGAAAATCGAAAATGCAAAGGTGATTCTTTTAGCGTATGCGGGTGGCGCGGGAAATTAATGAACGGGAGGAACCACACCGGGCGGAGGGGCCCGTGAATAAATTTCCCGCGACAGGACCCGCTTGATCAAATTCAGGTTAGTTTGGGGCACCCTGCTCCGATATCTTTACATTCAAAGCAGCATAAATTTCAGCGTGATTATCCGTGCTTGAACCTGTATAATCTCTGCAGTGAATTTTCCGTGAACATATTAACGGAGGCATCCTATGAGCAGGGTCAGGGTCTTGGTAGGGACACGCAAGGGCGGATTTGTTCTCACATCTGACGGCAAGCGCAAGAAATGGGATGTCGCGGGTCCGTTCTTTGCCGGATGGGAAATTTATCACATGAAGGCCTCTCGCGTTGACCCCGACCGCATCTATGCCTCTCAATCCAGCAGCTGGTTCGGCCAGGTCATCCAGCGCTCTGATGACGGCGGCAAGTCCTGGTACCAGCCCGGCACACCCAAGGGCGAATCAACGACCGGTCCCGACGGATTTCCCAAAGGCGAAAGCAACAAGTTCCTTTATGATGTTTCCCCCAAAACAGGCAAACCCTTGACCACGCACCAGTGGTATGACGGCACCCAGCAT
>CAZLRE010000161.1:0-4643 GCA_964561885.1 uncultured Planctomycetales bacterium
AAAAGGACGGAACCCCACCCCCTGCACAGCACCTTCGATGAGGATCCCCCTTCGCTGGAGCGCATTGATATGGACTGAAGAATCAAACATGCTTATACCGGTTCCAATTCGATGGATTCGATCGTGATGGAATCCCCGCTTAAAGTTTTTACATTTTGAGAATAGCACTGGGGACAGACGATCATATGGTGGTCTTCGGCAAAACCTTCTTTCTGGCACTGCGGACAGAACACCTTGACCCGCTCTTCCTGCAGATCGAGCTCAACCCCCTCGAGGGGCGTGCCTTTGACCGCGATGCGAAAATGCATGAGGACGGATTCCAGGACCAGATGATAAACCTCCCCGACCTTGACCTTGACCGCTTTTATTTTTCCATGCGGACGGTCCTTTAATTCGGCAAGGATCGCATCAACGATCTGGTTGGTAAAATGACCTTCGTGCATATGTCATGACTCCTTTAATAATGCATGGACTTCATCAATGGCCTGCGGGACCAGACGCTGGACTTCCGGTGACAACTGCTGCCCCATCTCAAAACTCCGGCCGCGGATAGAACACAAATAAAGATTGTCGTTCCAATGATAAAGTTTCTTGGCGAGCATCAAAAAGAATTCCGGCGTCAAATGATGTGAGGAAACCGCCTGATCATCCTTAGCTGAGTTCACCTTGCGCAGGCTCATCCCTTCACCTAAAAAAGAGGCATCGATCAGCAGGATCTTCTTGTACTTGCCGACCTCTTCCAACAGCTCGATGTTCAACTGCTGGCACACCAGGGTTTTAACGCCGGGGATATGCTTCTCCTGGATCTTCTGGACAATGTGCGAACCCACCCCGTCATCCGAACGCAGCGGGTTGCCGATGCCCACGACCAGACATGGATTACCCTCTTTGGATAACATTGAGCAATTGACCCTTGAGATCCCGCATTTCAATGACCAGCGGCATGGAACCGATCGCATGCGTCGAACAAGACAGACACGGGTCATAACAGCGGATAGCGGCCTCCACACGGTTTAACGCACCCTCTTTCACATCTTTTCCCCGAACATATTGCTTGGCCACCTCAAGGACAGAACGGTTCATGGCAGGATTGTTCTGTCCGGTCGCGATGAGCAAATTGACTTTCGTCAATTTTCCGTCCTCATCTGTCACATAATGATGGAACAGCGTACCTCGCGGCGCCTCTGAAGAACCAACGCCTTCGGCCTGATTACGGTTGCCTAAAGTCTGAATGTTCGTTGAGGTAACCTTAGGATCTTCCAGGATCCGTTTGGCCTCTTCAATGCTCGCGATGACCTCGATGAGCCGTGTGTAATGAAAATAAAACGTCCCATGCACCGGCCTGCCTTTGCCCATGGACTTGAAATTCAGAAATTCTTTCTGAGCGAGCGGTGTTTTCATTTTAGTAGCCACATTTAAACGTCCCAAAGGACCGACACGGTAAAACCCTTTGTCATAACCATATTTTTTGTAATACGGGTATTTCAGATAGGACCATGCGATCGGACGCTCGGCAATGTGTTCCAAATAATTCTCCGGAGGGACTTGATCCTCCAAAATGGTGCCGTCCTGATCAATGAACCTCAGTTTTCCGTCATATAGTTCCATTTCGCCCTCCGGACCGACGGTCCCCAAATACAGCGTCGGAAATAGCGCGAAGGAGTCGACTTCACTGCGGTTATCATCATGATATTTTTTGATGATATCGACACCCATGCGCGTCGTTTCCATGACCTCGGGGATCCAGTCCAAAAGCGCTTTGCGGTTCTCCTCGGTCAGCGGATAGGTCATGCCGCCCGGAGCGATCCCCATGGTATGGATCTTCTTTCCCGTGACGCGCTCGCTAATTTCCTGGCCGAATTTGCGCAGACGAATACCGCGTTTGGCCAAATCGGGGAACTTCTCTGCAATGCCGATGATGTTGCGCTTGGCCGGATCGCTGTCCCAGCCGAAGAGAAAATCCGGGGATGATAAATGGAAGAAACTTAACGCGTGAGAAGAGATCATCTGCCCCAGATGGATCAGCCGTCTGACCAGATCGCCGGTGTACGTAGGTTTGATGCCCATGATCATCTCGCAGGCCTTAGCGCTGGAGACCGAATGGCTCACCGGACAGATCCCGCAGATGCGCGGGGTGATCGTGGGCATCTCGGTGTATAACCGCCCTTCGCAGAATTTCTCGAACCCGCGGAATTCATTCACATGAAAACGGGCGTCCTGAACATTGCCGTCGTTATCAAGCATGATGGTGATCTTCGCATGCCCTTCGATGCGGGTGACCGGGCTGATCAGGATCGTCTTGGCGGCATTAACCATATTTCAATTTCCTTTCCTGGGATAAATTTGGAACTCGCCCGTTCAAAAGTTCAAAAACCACATAAAAGATCGTGTCAGCCGACGGCGGGCAACCGGGGATGACATAATCGATATTCACGGCCTCATGCAGCGGGATGACCTTATCGTGCAGCTTTAATAGAACAGGATCAAGCGGCATCTGTCCTTTACCGTCATTGCTGACCGCGTGGGTATACGCCTGCTGTATGACCTCGTCTTTACGGAAATAATTGCGCATGCCGGTGACATTGGTATTGATGGCGCAGTCGCCAAAGGAGACCACGATCTTGCTTTTCTCGCGGATATGCCGGATCTCGCGCAAATGCTCATCACTGGTGATCGAACCTTCGACTAACGTCACATCCACATCAGGGAGCTCTTTTCCGTCGACAATGGGACACTTGACGATATCGGCCAATTTTGCCACATCCAGAATGCGCTCATCGATATCCAATAGGGACATATGACATCCGGAACAACCACCCAGCCATACGGTCGCTAATTTCTTTTTACTCATAGGTTCATCTTCCTTTTCTCTACAAGTTCTGTGACTTTTTCGGGATTCTTGACATATTGTCCCTGCAGCGTCTTCTTGGGCCACAGCGCGCCCGTCGGACAGACATCCACGCATTTCCCGCAGGACGTGCAGGAGACCGACTCTCCCCAAGGCGTGTTGAAATCCGAAATGATCTTGGCATGATAGCCGCGGTTCATCACGTTCCAATTGTGTGCCCCTTCCACCTCGGCGCAGACGCGCACACAGCGGGTACACAGGATGCAGCGGTTATGGTCCATCATGTACCAGGGATGAGAGGCGTCGACCTCTTTTTGCTGGAACAAGAACGGGAAACGCACCCGTTCCATACCGACCTTATAGCCCAAGTCCTGCAGATCACAATGGCCGTTGGCGATACAGACCGAACAGATATGGTTACCTTCGGCGAACAATAATTCCGTAATCATCTTGCGGTATTTGACCAACTTCTCCGTCTGGGTGCGGATGACCTGTCCCTCCTGGACCTTGGTGGTGCAGGACGGCAGAAGTTTGGATGTCCCTTCGATCTCAACTAAGCACAGTCGGCAGGCACCCACGTCCTTGATGCCGTCGAAATGGCACATGGTGGGAATATCCACATTGTTCTCCCGACAGACATCCAGCAACGTCTTTGTGCTGTCTGTCTCTACCTGTTTACCGTCTATAGTTACAACGATCTTTCCCATAACTCCTCCATGACATTTGACCTAAGCGTGGCTTTCGGCCTTCTGGGGATTGTTCACATAATGTTCATATTCATGTCGAAAATACTTAAGCGTGCTCATCAGAGGATTAGGGGCCGACATGCCCAACCCGCACAGGCTTGTTTCCTTAACCAGCACGGCCAGCTCTTCAAGCTTCTTGAGATCATCCGCTGTGGCCTGGCGCGCGCAGATCTTGACAAGAAGGTCGTACATCATTTTAGTCCCCACCCGGCACGGAACGCATTTGCCGCAGGATTCATCCATGCAGAATTCCATGAAGAATTTGGCGACATCCACCATATCGGATGTCTCATCCATGACAATGAGCCCGCCGGATCCCATGATGGAACCTAACGCGACTAATGATTCATAGTCAACCTTGGTATCCAAATATTCCTTGGGGATGCATCCTCCCGACGGACCGCCGGTCTGGGCCGCCTTGAATTCACGTCCGCCTGGAATGCCGCCTCCGATGTCGTAGATGATCTCGCGAAGACTGGTGCCCATCGGAACCTCGATCAATCCGGAATAATTGATCTTTCCGGCCAAGGCGAACACCTTTGTCCCCGCGCTTTTCGGGGTCCCGATCTCGCTGTACCATTCTCCGCCGTTTTTAATAATAGGGGTTATCGATGCGAATGTCTCAACGTTATTAATTAGTGTAGGCTTCCCCCACAGACCGGATTCCGCCGGATACGGCGGACGCGGAGAGGGCGTGCCGCGTTTGCCTTCGATCGAGGCAATGAGCGCTGTTTCCTCACCGCAGACAAATGCCCCGGCACCGATACGGATCTCCACATCAAAATTAAATGAACTCCCTAAGATGGCATCGCCCAAAAGGCCCAATTTTTTAGCCTGCTTGAGCGCGATCTCAAAACGCTTGATGGCCAATGGATATTCCCCGCGGATGTACACATATCCCTTGCTCGCTCCGACAGCGTATCCGGCGATGGCCATCCCCTCGAGCACACGATGCGGATTGCCTTCCAGCACACTACGGTCCATGAACGCGCCGGGGTCGCCTTCGTCGCCGTTGCAGATCACATATTTCTGATCGGCTACATATTTGT
>CAZLRE010000162.1:0-4640 GCA_964561885.1 uncultured Planctomycetales bacterium
TTGCATGCCTAATCCACGCCGCCAGCGTTCACTCTGAGCCAGGATCAAACTCTCCGAAAAAACTTGGCTTATATAGAATTAACGTTGTGCGATAAATTGACAATAAGATTTCAAAGAACGAAGCATTTTTGAATATATGTCCTGCTGAAAGTTTTACAAGATTAACAGATGACCCTATACATGTCAACAATTTTTTTAAACTATTTTTTCAATAAACCACAGAAATCAGATATTTCATTTTTCCGACGAGGAATACTACGAAATCAGCGCGCCAGGCAGGATGTCTGAAAAATTATTCCCTAAAATTTGTAATTTCTGCACATCGGAGAGCTCCGATGAGCGCACAACGTTTAACGATCCGGACAGATTGCGGTTGGCCGGGAAATCACTTCCCCACAAAAGATGCGACGGATCAACGACTTCCAATGCTGAGACAAATGTCCCGCCCGATGCCGAACCGCTCATATCGAAATAGAGGTTTCGGAAATACTCGCTCGGGGCTTTACCCAGGTCTTTGACGAAATTCCGGCCCCGGAGCATCTGGTAGGTCGTGTCAAAACGCTCCTTAACCACCGGCAAAACACCCCCGTAATGGGCAAAAATGAACTTAACTTCCGGGAATTGGCTGAAAACCCCGGCCATCATCATCCTTCCAAGACATACGGATACATCAAAAACATACTCTAAAACCGGGCTCAATAACGGGTCCTTCAGACGCTCTTCCCCGATCGGGTCCATGATCTGGGGATGGATATGAATGGGCATTTTTTGCTTTTGGGCGAATTCATAAACAGGGAAAAATAGCGGGTCATCCAGGTATCGCTTGTCATAGCTTGAAGCCAAAGACAGAACGCTTAATCCAAGCTCTTTAATACGCCGCAACTCTTGAGGGATATTCGCTGGAGCATCAACAGGCAGGATCCCGCCGCCGATAAAACGCTTGGGATGTTTAGCGACCAAAGCCGCGATCGCGGAATTATACGCCTCACACAACTGGCTCCATCCGCCCATGTTCAAATGCGCGTCGCTCGTCGGATAAAGTAACACGGCCTTCGCTACGCCATGCGCGTCCATCAACGTCAACTGGGCATCAGGATCAGACCAAAATTGTTTAAAGAACGCCGTATTCTGTGCCACATCCGGCGGCATGTAATGACTGTGCGCATCAACGATCATATTAAATCATCATATTCTCTTTAAGGATCTTCTCCACGTCCTCCAGAGCCTTCTTGAGCTCTGGCAGCAAATGCACGTTGATCGTGACCCCCTTGGCCGTCGGGACCATTTCATTGGATCCCTGGGTCATCGTCCACGTGCGGATATCCACAAGGTCATTGCCTTTGAATTCGCGAATGCCGATGCGGACCTCCTGGAACTTATTTTTCTGGAACGTCGCAACTGTCTTGTCCATGTTCATCACCCCCTTTCAGTATCTGTGGTCAGTGTCAGTAACCAGCAATTTCTTACTGGCCACAGGGCACTGGCACCTGAGCACCTATTTCGCCTGCGTTTGTTGGTAATCGATAATGGGCTTCGTCCACGTCGTCAGCTGATTGATGACCGCCAATTCGAGCGGATTGGAATTCTCCGGACACGACAGCGCAAAGATCACCATATCGGCAACCGCTGAAGGGTCCATGAGACGGTCGCGCTGTTCGCTGGCCACATGTTTCAAATGATCGGTCAAGTCGCTTGCCACAACACCCGGTAAAAGCGACGTGACTTTGATATTGTGCTCACGCATCTCCCAAAATAAACCTTTTAAGAACGCGCGCAATCCCATTTTTAAAGATGAATACGTCAAGAACCCTCGCGGGATCGGATCAACCAGCGTGGAACCTGACACAACGTTAATGATATGCCCTGATCTTCGCTCGACCATCTGCGGAATGATCAAACGGATGAGCCGTACGTATCCAAGATAATTGATGTTGGCAAGCATCTCCATTTCCTCGATCGGCTGAAGATGGAACGGATGCTGGCTCGAAACACCGGCAACGTTGACCAGGATATCGATCTTTTTAAAATGCGCCGTCGCTGTTTTTTCGAGATTCTTGAGATCCTCAAGCTTACCGACATCCGTGGGGATCGCGATAGCATCCACACCGTATTTTGCTTTCAAATGCTGGGCAGCCGCCTCCAGAGGCGCCGGCGAGCGGGCAGCTAACGCCAGACTGGCCCCATGCGCTGCGAGCTTCTCGGCGATCGCCTTGCCGATCCCGCGGCTGGCTCCGGTTATCACAACGCTTTTACCTTTTAAATTCACCATTGTGTTCCCTTTCTGATTCATCAATTGACCGGCGAGATTTTTGCCCCGCGGTCTTTATGTTCCAATAGCAATTGCGTGATGGGCACAAGCACCAGGACCCAAATGCCGATCACATAAAAATTCAATGAAAAACTAACATCGATCAAAAAGCCGCTCAAATAAAACCCGAGCCCTCCGCTTAAAAAACGCACCGATGAATTCAGGCTCGCCAGCTCAGAACGGAACTCATCCGGGAAGTCGGTCAACACCGTCGAGATACCGTTATGGCACACTGTCCAGCCCAAAGAGATGCATGCGAGCATGACCGCCACCGCGGCGATCGGAATATGAGCGGCCAGCGCCATAACGGCCGAGGCCAAAATGACCAGCCCCAACTTCACCGAAAAAAACCGGCCTTTAAAATCCGTTAAGGCCCCTCCGGCATTCTGTCCGAAAACACCGGCGAATGACGTCACCAGGATCAAAGAACTGATCGCGGATTGCGCCAAGCCGTATTCACGGTCCAGATAAACGCCGTACCACTTATAGACGCCGTGATACAGCATGCTCATCAGAAAAATGACTATGAAGATCCTTATCACCTTGCCGTCAGCTAATGCCTTCAGGTAATTGATGAGGCGGCCTTCCGGCCGGGCAATGCCTTTAGCCTTATTAATTAATATATTAGTAATAGTTATGATAGCTAAAATAAAAGGAATAATAAAGAGAAAAGACCAATGCATGGTGCCGGAGGCCAGAACGCCCAAAAGCGAGGAAATGAAGCTGGATGAGAAGAAAATACCCACGGCCCGGCCGCGGAGATCCTGCGGTATCAGTTTTCCAATGGTCAAAAGCCCCAGCGGAACAACGCTTGCGGCAGCACTGCCGTTGATCAGATTGGCCAAGAGAAGCCCATCCAGCGACCGCGTGAGCCCGCAGTACAAACTGCTCGCGCCAAAAACAAACATCGAAACCATAAGCAGGCCTTTGACCGAAAACCAGCGCGTTAAAGGCGCGTAAATGAGCGCTCCTAACCCGTACGAGCATAAATAATGCGGAATGATGCGCGCGACCTCAATGTCGGAGAAACCGAGTTCGCGGCTGATAGACGGGACCACGGCCGCGACCGCGGCCAGGTTAAAGGAAATGGTGATCTGCGCCAGGCACAGAATGAAAAAGACCTTCCCTGTCTCCGGGTTCGGGAAGGCTTTGAAGAAATTAGTTATAAACATTCTCGTCAGCTTCGATGACCTTCTTGAAGATCTTCATATTGTGCTGGGAATGTTCGTTGATGAACCCCTCCACCTGCTCGTCATTGAACTTGGCCTTGGGGTCCATCTTGAAATCCTGGATCCAGGTCATGAGCACTCCCTCATCCGTTAGGGTGTACAGCCAGACGATCTTCATGTAAATAAACGGAAATTTGGGATCCTTGCGCTCGGCGTAAGCGAAACGGTCATCCGGATACAGCAGGCGGAACGATTCCCAGGACTTCCCCTCATCATCGGTCAAGCGGAATGCGATGCGGTTGCCGATGGTGCTTAAGACCTCGGCCTTGATGTATTCTTTGCCGAAGAGTTCAGTCCAGCGCGAGATGTCATTGGAAATCGTGAACACCTTTTTGTACGGCGCGTTGATGGTGATGGAATTAACGGTATGGCCCATTTGTAGCCTCCTTATAGCTAGGGTCACAGGTGCACAAGAGCACATGTCACAAGTAAGAAAAAAATCAAATCACAAAATCGTCAATGCGAGCACCGTAGGCGCGAATAAAACTTATTTAACTTGTACGTGTCCCCGGAAATTCGGATATTGAATTGAACTTACGGGCACGCTTGGAAGGCGTACGGTCTTCCTACAACGACGCGCGCAGCATCCACGCCATTTTCTCGTGGGATTCCATGAGTCCGGTCAAGAAATCGCTGGTGCCGGTGTCGCCTTTCTCAGCAGTTACATTGACGGCCTTGCGCAAATTGGCAACGACCGCTTCATGGTCCTTTAAAAGAGCTGTGACCATCGGTTTGGATGTTTTAAGCGCGCCGATATCTTCTTTCAACGATGAGGCCTTGATGAATTCGCCCATGCTGCCCAAGGCAACCCCGCCTAATGAACGCACGCGCTCGGCGATCTCGTCGATGGCAGGCTCCAAAAGCACATACTGCGATTCAAAGAACTTGTGCATTTCGCTGAAGTCCGGACCCGTCACGTTCCAGTGATAATTGCGCGTCTTGATGTAAAGCACATGCGTGTCGGCAAGAATACCGTTTAAAAGATCAATGATCTCGTTTCGGTTTTTGGTTGATAGACCGATATTGATATCCATAAGCACTCTCCTTCCAAAACAATTAATATAGAACCATCCCAAAATTACGTGTGCGTGCGCACGGCCGTG
>CAZLRE010000163.1:0-4625 GCA_964561885.1 uncultured Planctomycetales bacterium
CGCGATCAGTTGGTGCTGACAGGAACGCTGCGGACGATCCAGGATATTGTGCGCAGAAATTCTGTTGAGCCTCCGGCCTTGATCATTGTGGGGCAGACGGTCCATTTTTATAAACCAGCCGGTGATTTGAAAAACGTTCTGTTTCTGGGAACACATCCGCAAGGCTACCGCTCTTTGGGGCGTTTGATCCATTGGCCCATGATCGCGATCGCGCCTGTCCGATTTAATTCGGCCAAGCGCAGGGAATTTCTTGAATTGCTGCGCCGGTCTTCCATGATTCTTTTGACCAGCGAGTATGCTGTTGAATATTTGTTCCAATTCCTAGAACAAATCAAGGATGCTAGAGGTCTGATCAAAGACAAGGATTTTGCCGTGATCGGCGGCCATACGGCCCAGGCTTTGCTGGACCGCGGCGTTCATCCGAAAGTGATCGCCTCTGAAGAAACCAGTGAAGGCATGTTCGAGGAACTTAAGATGCGCATTGCCTTAAAGGATAAGGAAATCTTGTTCCCGCGTTCGTCATTACCCAATCCTTATTTAAAGACGGCTTTAACAAAGGCCGGAGCCAGGGTTCATGAGGTCCCGATCTACACGAACACGAAACCTCCCAAGCGTCCTTTGCCGGATTTGGACATTCAGGCGGTGGTTTTTACCAGTCCGTCGACAGTGGAGGGTTTTATGAAGGATTATGGTACAATACCGCCTTCTTGGGATATCCTTTGTAAAGGACCTGCGTCTCTGCGGGCGCTTGCCAAACATGGGTATGCGGCCCGCGTGATCACACATTAAAGAACTTGCGACAAGAGAATGACCATGAATAATCGTTATCGGCGTTTACGCAAATCAGAAGCAGTGCGGGCTTTGGTCCGGGAAACCGTCCTTTTGCCCAACAATCTCATCCAGCCATTTTTTGTGATCGAGGGAAATAAAAAGACCGAACCGATCGCGTCCATGCCCGGCATCGCGCGCCATTCCACGGATATGCTGCTTAAGGAAGTCGAGTCTTATATAAAAGCCGGAGGTAACAGCGGGCTTTTATTCGGTGTGTCATCGAAAAAAGATCTGAAAGGTCTCCATGCCTGTTCCCAGAATGGGATCGTCGGGCAGGCGGTCAAAGCCATCAAGAAACATTTTCCCGAATTTGTCGTGATCACGGATGTTTGCCTGTGCGCTTATTTGGAACACGGTCATTGCGGGATACTCAGCGGGCATGAGATCGACAACGACCGGACGCTTCCTGTGCTGGGCCAAATGGCGCTGAACCATGCGCAGTCCGGCGCGGATTTTGTTGCGCCGTCGGATATGATGGATCTTAGGGTCGCCCACATTCGGCAGGTTTTGGATAGTAATAAATTCCTAAATACTGGGATTATTTCGTACGCTGTTAAATATGCCTCGTCGTTTTATGGCCCGTTCCGTGAAGCGGCCCAATCCTCTCCAGAATTTGGCGATCGAAAATCTTATCAAATGGATTTTGCCAACAGACGCGAAGCCCTCAAAGAAGCCAAGGCAGATATCGCTCAAGGGGCAGATATTGTCATGGTCAAGCCGGCTCTGGCGTATCTCGATGTGATCTCCGATCTTAAAGGTTCGACGGATGTTCCGGTCGCGGCCTATCATGTGAGCGGGGAATTTTCCATGATCAAGGCGGCCGCACAGAAGAAATGGATCGATGAACGCAATGTCGTTCTGGAAACACTGACGTCCATTAAACGGGCGGGAGCGGATATTATCTTTACTTACTATGCGAAAGATGCGCTGAAATGGCTATAAGAAAATCGATTGTGTCTTTTGGGCTCGGTCAAAAAGTCCTTGTCGGAGGTGTGAACAGTCCGGTGCGCGCGTTCAAATCTGTCGGCGGGAACGCTTTGGTGATGGACCGCGGCCGCAAGCAGAATTTTATTGATTTGGACGGCAACATCTACACTGATTATTGTTTGTCATGGGGTGCGCTCATCCTTGGTCATGCCCATCGCGACGTGGTAAAAGCTGTTAGTCAGGGGATCAGGCTTGGTGCCAGTTTCGGGGTGACCACAAAACCGGAGATCGAGATCGCACAGTTTATCGCCAAACATGTACCGTCCGTGGATAAGGTCCGTTTTGTGAATTCCGGTACTGAGGCAACGATGAGCGCGATCCGATTGGCCCGCGGGTTTACAAAGCGCGAGAAGGTCATTAAATTTGACGGGTGTTATCACGGTCATGTGGATGATCTTCTGACGCGCGCCGGATCAGGCGTAGCCGATCTGCATGAGTCTTCAAGCCAGGGTATCCCCGAAGGGCATATCCAGAACACGATAAGTCTTCCTTATAATGACATTCAGGTTTTGGTCCAGACGATCGAGCGAAGCCACAGTCAGATCGCGTGTGTGATCATTGAACCTATTGCCGGTAATATGGGAGTCATTGTTCCCGATATTAATTTTCTGCAAACTTTACGTTCGCTGACAAAAAAATATGGGATCGTGCTGATCTTTGATGAAGTGATGACCGGTTTTCGCGGCGGTCTTGGTTGCGCGCAAAGCGATCTTGGTGTTATCCCTGATCTGACATGTTTAGGGAAGATCATCGGCGGCGGTTTCCCTGTCGGCGCTTACGGCGGTAGAAAAGACATTATGGATTGTTTATCGCCGTTAGGAGGGGTGTACCAGGCGGGCACATTCGCGGGCAATCCGATCGTCATGCGGGCCGGTTTAGCAACGCTCAAGAATTTGACCGCAGGGCTTTTTAAAAGTCTTAATCGATCCGCTGAAAATTTGGCACAATCAGTGAACAAGGGATTTGCCGAACGTAATATCAATGCCCATGCCGTATGTTATAAAAGCATGCTGAGTTTGCGTTTTCGTAAACGAGCTGTCCGTAATTACAGCGATGCCCAACAGGCCTCCTCTAATGTCATCTATCCGAAATTATTCCATCATCTTTTATCAAAAAAGATCTATTTGCCCCCGGCCGATCTTGAGGCGTTCTTTCTCTCTTCAGCGCATTCTCCTAAAGATCTAGCTCATTTGGCCGAAAATTTGGTAAACTTCCCAAATTATTCGTAAGATATTCTATCGCTATCTTGCGCGTCCCCAAAAAACATGTTATACATGCTCGAAAATCAGATGAAAGGGTTAATTTATGTCTAGTGATGAAATGTCTGTCAGGCCTTGGGGGAAGTACCAGAAATTCCATCAGGAGCCCGGCGTTTGGGTCAAAAGGATCGAGGTTAATCCTGGCGGCCGATTAAGTCTTCAGAAACATTCTCATCGTTCGGAGAAGTGGATCATAGTTGCCGGCCAAGGGCTGGCGATCGTAGATAACGTGGAGATCCCTGTTGCCAAGGGCAGTGTTGTGGATGTTCCGCTAGGCGCGGTGCACCGCATCGGGAATACCGGAAATGTTCCGCTAGTTATGATCGAGGTCGCCTGCGGCGACATTCTCACCGAAGAGGATATCATCCGTTTGCAGGATGATTATGCCCGCTAATTTTTTCCTGCCTGAAGCTAGTTAATCCCTTAGATAGCTAAAACGCTGATAGTTCTGTTAGAAGGCTAATTTGATACTTTTCGCCGGTGAGACGGCGGGATATCCAGTTCCTGCCGGTATTTATTGATGGTTCGGCGGGCCATAATCACACCGCTGCTTTTAAAGTGTTCCAATATCTCCTGGTCCGTCAGGGGATTTTTTTTGTCTTCAGCGCTGATTAGATTCTTGATCTCTTCTTTGATGTTGTGAGATGAGACATCGCTGTTGGCCTCATTGACGGCATGCGAGAAGAAGAATCGAAGAGGGAATATCCCTAGGGATGTCTGCATATATTTGTTATGTACGGCCCTGGATATTGTTGATTCATTCCGGCCAAGGGCTTGGGCGATGTCTTTAAGAGCCAAAGGGGAGAGCGAAGATGATTTATCGTCAAAGAATGACCGTTGACGTTCCACGATCAGCTGGCTGATCTGGCGCAAAGTTTCGCCGCGCTGCTGGATGCTTTTGATGAAATTGATCGCATTGGTCAGTTTTTCCTGGATGAATTTCCGGTCCTTCTCAGAGGTGCGCGGATTTTTGAGCAGTTTCATGTACATGGGGTTGATGCGTATGGAGGGTGTTTCCTTCTTATTGATCTGGATCTGAAAGTTGCCTTCGCTGTCCTTAATCACATAGACATCCGGCTGAACGTAAACAGTTGGTTCTCCTCCCTGAAAATTCCTTGCCGGCTTGGGTTCGAGTGTCGCGATCAATTGGGCGATCTCGGCGACTTTTTTAAGGTCGATCGCCATTTTCTTGGCAATAAGATCGAATTTCTTCTGAAAGAGATGTTCAAAATGATGTTCGAGCATTGTTTTGGCCAAAGTGCGGTATTTCGACTGGGATGCCTGAATTTGGTTAATCAGGCATTCTTTGACATCGCGCGATGCGATCCCTACGGGATCGAATTGCTGAATGGTGCGTAATACTCCATCGATCAAATGAATGTCAGCGGTTTTGCAAAGCCATGCGATCTCATCGGTCGAAGTGGACAGATATCCGTCTTCATCCAAATTCCCAATGATCAGCTCACCGATCTTTAACTTCAAAGGATCATTGATCTCAAGACGCAATTGGCTCAGCAAGTGATCTTCAAGGCTTTTGCTTTGCATGAT